>JADFXO010000429.1 GCA_015233485.1 Nitrospirota bacterium | reverse complement strand
AAGGACTAATACTTTTCATGGAAGCATTAAATTCATCACGAATTCCGTTGCAATTTTTATCGCTATTTATTTTATCCTTTATTTTTTGTACAACGTCTATACTTTTTTTATTGACGAATTCTACATTGAGTATGTTCAGTATAATTCCTTTTGCTACATATAAGTCCGGTACTTCCGGTAAAAATAGCACATTAATCAAGATGTCGTTGCATTATAAACATGATGGAATAAGGAAGGAATATGATAGGAATAAGGAACATGGAATAAATATGGATGTTATTATAGATTTACTTTTCTTTTCTTTCGCCAAGAAAGAAAAGTAACAAAAGAAAAGAAGCATAAGCGCCTCTATAGGACAAAAGAAAAAGGCAAAGACAAAAACAAAGACAAAGACAAAAGATAAAAGATAAAAAACCCCCTACCCCCCAGGGGGATTACTTTTTGTGGCAAAAAGTAACAAAAACCAAACGCAAGCTACGAGAGAGGGTATGTGCTCTTAAAGAAAGATTGCGCTCTTACACGGTAAATTTTTTCTGACGGATAGAATAACTCAACTTTCGCACATAAAAATAGTCGATTTACCCTTAAACAGGAGTTTAAGGTTCAGAGGGATAAAAACCTCGTAGAGCGAATAAGGACAAGGCTTTAGCGTGACTTGCATTGTAAGACCCCACTGGCATCCACCGAGCAATCAAAAGCCGATAGGACTTCGGCTTGGGTCTTCGTGGGGATCTCGATACGACGCTCCGCTTTATTTATACCATCTCTTATCAGCAACACGGAATGCAGGTGCCGCATGTCTTCCATGACGTCTTCCGCAGTACGGCCAATACCTTTAGAACTCAGCTTTAACTCAATCCGCCGCAGGTAGACCATGGCAACAACGCAACTAAAGATATGGCAACGTATTTTGCTGTCTGTCCAATGTCTGATGGGCCGCATAGCAACCAGGTCATCTTCCTTGCTAAGACGAAAGACGGGCCTTCTTCTTTTGCACCTTTGGGATCTCCTTGTCGATAATATCCACAAGATCGACATCCCGGCTGATCTGTTCGGCCAACCATAGTGCTCCAAATTCTTCTACCCTGAGTTTGACCGCTGCCTGTCCACCTCCTTCTGCAAGTTCCGCAACCCGTTCCGGAGAACCTATGTATATCTGAGATACTACTTTGGGTTTGCCCTCGACACGGGCTATTTCACGAACATAAAGGTAGGGTCTTCCCTTTTTCTTCTTAATGTGGAAATGAGCCATACACAATGGTATCACAGTAGGGTCTTATGTTTACAAGCAGATATGGTGATTTATCCGCTTATTTTATAGGGATTATTAATCGCAATAGTAGGGTCTTACGTTTACGCGTGGGGAATCTCTATATGTTTCAAATACTTAGGAGCTTATTAAACGCACAATCCTTAAACTCCTGTTAAAGATTCATTAAAACTCATATGGAACTATACCCTGTAAAGCCTTGAAAAAAGTACTATAAGGAAAGGAACGGTAATATTCGGAAAACACCGCGGCTGTACGAAATACCATTCGTAATCAGCAGGTCGTGGGTTCAAATCCCATCCTCGGCTTTCTTTATTTTCATCAATTTACACGAAAAGGCGGAGCGTCGTATCGAGATACCAACGAAGACCCAAGCCGAAGTCCTATCGGCTTTTGATTGCTCGGTTGACGCCGGTGGGGTCTTACAATATAGCTCACGCTAAAGCCTCGTTATTATTCGCTCTACGTGAATTTTAACCCCCTGAACCTTAAACTCCTGTGATTGATTTAATAATACTGAGCTGCTGTCTAAATCTTGGTATTGCCGCAGATGGGCCAACAACCTTCTCCTTTTCCCATCCTCTTGTCATGTAAAACCCCTGCAAAGCATCTTCTATTGCATAATTTTCAGAGGTAATATTCTTTCTGGATTTTTGTTTCTCATATAATTTCACAAAATCAGCAAACCGATCCGGTAATAATTGTTTTAATAATATAAGTGCTTCTGAATACCCAGTTTGATAACTACCTGTAAAAGATGGAAGAGTTTTTAAAAATTCTGAAACCTTACCTTCATCATTAAACACTTTTATTGCTTCACTCTTAAAACCATCCAGAGAAAACTCATACTGCATAGCATTATGCAGCACTTCACCATCTGTAACCAGCTTCTCTAAATCTTTTTTATATCTTTGTAAGTTAGATACCATAAATATCTCCCACTTGTATCTGAGCGTATCTTTTTGAATCTTTTGCTATAAAATCGTATAGATTATGAAAATCGTCAAGTGCTCTGAGAGTCCATGTTATCTGAACCACTTTAAGCTTTCCCGAATTGATTCTTCGTGTGAAACAAGGCGGTTTTCCTTTATGTCTTTTTCAGCAGTTTCAAGCTTCTGCAATAAATAAAACCTATATATAACCTCGTCTATATCTGTCTCTTCCGGCAAGTCATTTATAAATTCATGAATCTTCTTTTTAGTTATGCCTATAATACCTCCTTCTTTCTCTCTACTATAACATGTTAGAGGTGTTTTTATACCATGTTGCAAACATAAGAGAGGTATAAAAGTGTCAAATAAATACGGCGAAGATACCCTCTTCAGCCATTTTCTAAACCTTAAAGCAGTCGTTTGGGTCTGGGTAAGGGATGTCAAGCAAGGAATCACATATGGTGGTGAGGTTGTCTATTATTCAGAAACGGATGATATGAAAGAAATTGTGCTATATAATGTTAGCGTGTACCGTTCCGAGGATAGTGAATTCATACGCAAAACACCTTCCCGAAATCCGCGATTGCAAAAAAGTAATCGAAAAAAAACCTCGTTGTATGGTAGGTTTAAGGTTAGAGAGACACAAAAACCATAACACCAACGAGGTGATATAATGATAACACAAACAGTTCTTCCATTCAAGTTGGGAATAACAGATGAGAAAATTACGGCACATACCGGTCTTGCAGTATTTGGGGAGTTTGTTCATGCTACCGGGATACTCATGGAGGTTGACAAGGCGCTAACGGGTCCTGGAAGCGGAGCCGGCTATAGGCCGAGTGAATATGTAGAGCCGATAATGCTGATGCTCAACGGAGGAGGGCGAGCGCTTGAAGATTTAAGGGGGATTCGCAATGATGTGGCGCTTTGCGAGTTGCTTGGAATTGATGATATACCCAGCTCTGACGCAGTGGGCGACTGGCTTCGTCGCAAGGGCAAGGGAGATGGTTTATCGGGATTGGAGGCAGTGGAGCGGTTGGTAGTGCGACGCTCATTGAACCGGGAAACGATAACCGAGTATACGTTGGACATAGATGCCTCGCAGATTGTGGCAGAAAAGGCTGATGCGAAGATGACCTACAAAGGCAGATTCGGTTATATGCCGATAGTAGGGCATCTGGCGGAAAACGGGATAGTCGTAGGGGAGGAATTCAGGG
>JADFXO010000428.1 GCA_015233485.1 Nitrospirota bacterium | reverse complement strand
GTGTTGTCCTTGTCTATTGTTATCTTCTTGGCGCGTCCGAGGTCGGTCATCTTCACATTTTCGAGTTTCATGCCGAGGTCATCCGAGATTACCGTACCGCCGGTCAGAATCGCGATGTCTTCAAGCATGGCCTTACGCCTTTCGCCAAACCCGGGGGCTTTGACGCCGCATACCTGAAGCGTGCCGCGCAGTTTATTCACAACCATAGTGGCAAGCGCCTCACCCTCAATGTCCTCAGACAGAATGAGAAGCGGTTTGCCCATCTTCGCTATCTGCTCAAGCAGGGGGATCAGGTCTTTCATTGACGATATCTTCTTGTCATGGAGGAGTATATGCGCGTTTTCCAGCACGCACTCCATCCTCTCGGAGTCGGTAACAAAATACGGCGAGATGTAGCCGCGGTCAAACTGCATACCCTCGACTACTTCAAGGGCGGTTGCCATGCTCTTGGCCTCTTCAACGGTGATTACGCCGTCTTTGCCTACTTTGTCCATCGCCTCGGCTATCAGATCGCCGACTGACGGGTCGTTATTCGCTGAAATCGTCCCAACCTGCGCTATCTCTTTCTTGTCCTGAACCTTCTTGGACATAGATTTGAGTTTATCGATAACCGCGGTTACGGCCTTTTCCATTCCGCGCTTTAAATCCATCGCGTGTGCGCCCGCTACGACATTCTTCACGCCCTCTTTGTATATGGCGTGGGCAAGCACCGTGGCAGTCGTCGTGCCGTCGCCGGCGGTATCAGAGGTCTTGGAGGCAACCTCTTTTAATAACTGCGCGCCCATGTTCTGGAAAGGGTCTTTCAGCTCTATCTCCTTGGCCACCGTTACGCCGTCTTTGGTGATTGTCGGAGAACCGTATTTCTTGTCAAGTATGGCGTTGCGGCCCTTAGGGCCAAGCGTGGCCTTTACGGCGCTGGCAAGGACGGTTATCCCCTCAAGTATCTCCCTTCTTGCCGCTTCATCAAAAAGTAACTGTTTTGCTCCCATTTACACCCTCCTATTCGATTATTCCTAGAACGTCTTCTTCTTTGATTATTAAATAATCAACACTGTCGATCTGAACCTTCGAGCCGGAGTACTTATCGAAAAATACCTCGTCTCCAACCTTCAGTTCCTTCACCTCTGAACCGACCGCCTCGATTTTACCCCGCTGCGGCTTTTCTTTGGCCGTATCCGGTACATATAACCCGCCGGCAGTCCTCTCCAGCTCTTCTTTGTAGCTGACAAACACACGCTCTTTTAATGGTTTAAACTTCATAGAGTCACGCTCCCTTCGTTGTTATTAGCACTCAACCTGAGTGATTGCTAATAATATAACATACTTTTTAGTCTATTGCAAGTATTTTTTTATTATAGCCTTTGGCCGGAGTACTGAAGCCACCAACGAGCGGCAGCCCAAATGCAATCGATAGAGCATGTGCGTGATTACGGGGTGAAGGGGGATTATCCCCCTTCGTCTTTAATCCTTAGGCTAACTCAGTCTCGGAACGGTACCGCCTTCGACATATCTGCCTTCATCTGTCTTAAAGCCTGATACGGCCTCGCTGAGTTCTCCGGCAATGTCTCTGAAACTGTTGACCTCATCCATAACATCCTCGGACATGTGCAGAATATCTTTTGAAATCATAGACGACTTTTCGATATTTGAGGCTACCTCCCCTGAGGCTGACGATTGCTCTTCCACAGAGGCTGCTATCTGTGTTATCTGGTCAACCACGCCCTGGACGGAGCTGACCATTTGGTCAAGGATAACGCCTACCTCTTTTATGGAATCGGTGGCATGGATAACCTTTTCGGATGCAACAAGCATGGACTGAGTGGTCTCGTTGGAGTTTTGTTTGACGGATGTGATTTTTTGCGAAATCTCATCCGTGGCCTTGATTGTCCTCTCTGCAAGCTTTCTCACCTCGTCGGCAACAACGGCAAATCCACGTCCCTGTTCCCCTGCCCTGGCGGCCTCGATAGCGGCATTAAGGGCCAGTAGATTTGTCTGGTCGGCTATCTCTTTAATAACGACTAATATGTCACTGATCTCATAGACACTGGCATTGAGGGTTTCCACCAGCTCTGACAGTTTTATCGTCGATTCATATACCTCTTTGAAAATTCCAACGGCGATATCCGCGGCATCCTTACCACTGGACGCCGTTTTCATGGTAGACATACTTGTCTCTGAGGCCGCAGAGGCATTTCTTGCAATATCTACAATAGTGGCGGACATCTGCTCGCTTGTTGCCGCTATGGCGGTTGCCTGTTCGGACTGATTTGCCGCTCCGTCGGACATAAGCCTGGACTTCTCCGTCAGTGTCCCTACCCTTGAAAAAACATTCTCTGAAGCAGATCGAATCCGCGCTATTATATTTTTCAGAGTACCGCTCATGACCAGCACATGTTTCGAGAGGACACATATTTCGCTTTCCCCTTTACAAGAAATCGAGGATGTCAAATCCCCTCCGGCCATCATATTAACCAGATCAAGGATGTCAGTCAGCGGCCGGCATATGCTTCTCGATATAAACCATGACAAAACACCTAATACCACAACAATAATAAGCGTAATGACCGCACCCTTGATAACCGACTGCTTTAGGGCTGTGCCGACATCGTCCAGATATATGCCGCTTCCGATTATCCAACCCCACGGCTCAAATCCCTTCACGAACGATACTTTTTCAACCGGCTTGTCAAACCCGGGCTTAGGCCATAAGTAGTACACGAACCCCTCCTTGTTCTTTTTGACCTCGTTAACGAACTCCACGAACAGGTGTTTGCCGTTAGGGTCTTTAAAATCAGAGATATCCTTGCCGTCGAGTTCAGGCTTGTAGGGGTGCATTACCATAGTAGGATGCATGTCGTTGATCCAGAAATACTCCTTTTCCTCGTATCTGAGCGACTTAATAACGTCTATGGCGCGGGCCTTCGCCTCATCCTCGGACATCTTACCGTCCTTGGATCGTTTGTAATAGTTATCCAGTACGCCGTATGCCGCCTCCACGAGGCTTTTTGTCTTTAGCTGCCTGTCAGCCATCAATGTTACTTTATAAAAATGCGCGTTTACGGTAATGGTTACAACAAACCCCACTACAGCTATCAGTACGATTAACCACAACCTGTGACCGATCTTTAAATTATTCAACATATAGCACCTCTTGTCCTATGTAATATTGTTCCAAAACCGTACTGTAACACAATGTCTATAAAACCCTCAATAGATTTTTTCTACAAAAAAGAGACGCCAAAAGAGACGATTGACAAACTCACTCCCTTTCAAGTAAAATGTAAGTACGTGTTGCGTGTTGACACGGGATATATGAACCAAATCGGTGGACGATAAAAAAAGCTGGTAAGCGTGATGGGAATGGGGATTGGAGACCAGGTATAAAATCCTTGTCATAGATGACGAGCAGGTCATCCATGATGTAATTAGTAAACAACTAG
>JADFXO010000427.1 GCA_015233485.1 Nitrospirota bacterium | reverse complement strand
ACAGGCTAAAAAGTTCACATGGGGCAAGAGCGCAATAGCTGCTATTTCGGCGTTTGAGGCCTTGTATGCAAAATGTGGTGGTAACCAAAGCAGCCCTCAGGCAACTCATGTCTTGGTTGATCGAATAGCCGATGTAGTCCCGTTAGACTTGCCGGAAAAAGGCATTAGCCACATGGCCTCTACATAATCCAGGGCAAAGCCCCAGTCACGTTTTGCGTCGAGGTTACCAAGGACAAGTTCATCTTTAAGTCCGTGCTTGATCTTTGCCACGGTGTTGGTTATCTTTCTGGTAACGAATTCAAATCCCCTGATGGGAGATTCATGATTGAAAAGGATGCCGGAGCAGACAAACAAATCATAGGATTCTCTATAATTTACGGTCATCCAGTGCGCAAAGAGTTTAGCCACGGAATAGGGACTCCTTGGATAAAATGGGGTCGTTTCGTTTTGTGGCACAGTCTGTACTTTACCGAACATCTCAGATGTCGAGGCCTGATAGAATTTGGTTTCAGGGCTGAAATGTTTTATTGAATCCAGCAGGGTCAACACGCCAATGGCATTAACCTGGCTCGTCACAAAAGGTTGATCGAAAGACGACTTAACAAAACTTTGAGCGGCCAGATTGTAAAGCTCATCAGGTTTTATTTTCTTTATAACGTCTGCAACATTATTGAATTCCTGAAGGTCCATGTATATAAGTTTAATCTTATCTTCCACTCCAAGGGTCTTTAATCTTGTGTAATTCGAGTCGGAGTTTCTTCTATCTGCACCAATGACTTCATATCCTTTTTCCAGGAGCAGCTTTGCCAAATACGCCCCGTCCTGCCCTCTTATTCCAGTAATCATGGCCTTTTTCATGCGTTTTCTCCTTGGGTTTTCCATTTCACATAGAAAATCCATCTTTTTCTTCTATAGAAAGATTCCATATACCAAAAAACAAACTCCTGGTGTCACCATTCAAAGGATGGAATACCGGAGCATCAGTTTCAAATTTTAAAATGTTTTCCCCAGGTGCAAGCTTAATCTTTGACTCAATGGTCTTACCGGCACTATTGCTAATACTCACATTGGCAAGCAATTCTTTGTTTAGCGTTATTGAGACATTGTAATTATTTTTATGGAACAATGTCATGGTCATTCTTATTACAGCGTCATGTGGATTAACATCCAGATTATTTATTTTAATTACACCCTCTTTGGATGACCATCGCCATACGTCTTGTCCGTTTTTTTCTTCATCGTAGAATCCTTTTACATATTCAAATGTTATGTGTTTATTAAACTTTGTAACATCGACATAAGGTTGATAATTAATATTATTTGTAAGGAAAACGCTATTTAAGTATATGCCTTTAGATGCAATTCTCTCTATCCTGTCCTTGAGCCTTCTGGTTTTTGTCTTCACCCTATAAGTAAATACACCTTGTCTGCTAAACAGAGGTATTTTGTTGTTAGACAGCGCATCGGCAGCGCCAGTAGTCTGAAAGCTAAGATTACCCTCTGAATAAAGAGTCATTGGCAGCAACATAAAATTACCGGAGAATAATGCCATGTCAGAATTGTTTGGTCCAAATGCTGTATTTTCTATCTCTGAAAATACTATATACTGATTTGCAGTATCGAATTCCTGGTTATATATTAAAGCATAGGTAACATTAGGTTTTCTTTCATGAACCTCTGTGTAATACTGCTCAGGGGTCATAACCACTATTATACGTTTACCAGTTTTATACATTATATAATCTGACCAGTAGTTCGGCATAATATTACTGACTAAGATAAACTGAGGTTTATAAAGTGTAGGCGCATATATAATGGAGTTGTCTTTTAAGCGGGCAAATTCGTCAGTTCTGAAGAAATCTTCCATTATCTCCCATTTGTTGTGTACCATTGTTTTACTTGCAACCATAACATCGTTTACAATAGACACAGTAAGAGACAGAGCAAATAGCACTACCGCCAAAAGAAACATAATGCCTTTTTGTATTGAGGGAAAACGCCTGAACAAGTGTGGAATGACAGCAAGTAATATGCTGCTTAACATTACCACGCCAAAAAAAGAAAAATATGTGCCTACATAACTACTACTGCCATGCAGCGCCCATTCTTGATATTTAGGCGTTAAGGCATGAGGCAGATTAGGCAAAAACAATAAGGACAACCCTATCAGTACGAGATAAATGAGAGTTCTTTTCCTGATTTGTATTTTGGCATAAAAAATCATATACAGACTGTAGATCAAGATGGCGCCCCTTATAAACCATTCAGGTTTTAGGTGCTTAAAGTTATCTATTAAAAATGTTAACCATAAATATACGTTAATAATAACTACCCATGGCAGCGAGGATAATGAGGATAACGAATTAAAACTTACAAACTGCATGGAGTGATAAAAACTATTATAAGCATCCATATTAGCAATTACGCTATAGCTGTTGGTAAAAAACAATACACCCGGTACTGCATCAAGGCTATAACGCAGCAGGCAAACAACAAATCCCGTGAAATAGTTAGCGCCTGTATTAATCACATTGCCTTGGTATTGGGATGTAAATTCATATCTAAAACCCATATAAATTACAATGTATATAGTTATAGCAATACTAAAAGGAAGCAAGTCTGTGAATATTTTTTTAAGATTATTTTCTTTTCTATAGTACAATACTAATAACACCGTAACAGTTATTAGCGGAAGAAACATTTCACTACACAAAAGTCCTATAAAAAACGCGCACGCACTCAAAATAAGCCAGCGGAGTTTATTGTATATATAAAAACTCAAATGCATACACCATGATGCCAATATCATTATGAATGCCCCAGTATATATAAGTGGTGATGATGTGATAAGATAATGGTCCCATGAGTCTTGAAGGAAGACGGCAAATAATATCATGAAGAATAAGGATAACATACCAGATTCTGTTATTTTAAATAGCAGCCAGCTAAACATAATAGTGTTTAGTACAATTGCTAACAGAGCTCCAGCCTTTATAGACAGGAAATTCTTTGAAATAAAAGATACCGTGATAATCCACCATTGAAAGGTTATGAAAAAAAACCTGCCTTGATTTTTAGAAATTTCGAGCATTCGATGGAAGTCGTGATGAAGTTGATTATACGCGTCGTCATTTGTTGTGAATCCTGTAGATAGAAATGGAAATAACGAAAGTATAAATAAAACAACTACAAAAAAAAGAAGTATACTTCTTTCGGTTGTTAAGATGTTTGAGCTTTTGCTGGATTTCATTATCTTGTCAGGTGCTGGTTTTATCCTTGAAACCTAAGGTACTTTCAACTATATAGTTCGGCCTGCCCTTGCTCTCATAGTATATGGTTCCGATGTATATCCCCAGGATACCAATGGCTGTAAGCTGCACCCCGCCGAGGAATAGCATCGTTACCATGATGGCTGACCAGCCTGGGAGATTATGGCCGCGAAACT
>JADFXO010000426.1 GCA_015233485.1 Nitrospirota bacterium | reverse complement strand
GGCCTTCAGGAGGTTGCGGCCCTTGTAGTAGTCCTCAAGCCCTTTTTCGTCAAGCCCGCGCGCTCGCATCCTGTCCGGGCCGATCTCTTCCCATAACCCGGATTTCCTCGCGCCGTCTGAAAACACGCCGTCAGGGGCCACCATATTCACGCGCACCCCAATACCGGCCAGCTCCAGCGAGGCTATGCGCGCCACCTGATGCGCAGCCGCCTTCGTAACGCTGTATGCCCCGAAATTAGCGCTCGGTGAAAATACGTTCTTCGTCGAAATCAATATAATATCCCCGCCTGTCCTCTGGATGGCAAAATGCCTCGCCGCCTCCGCAATGACAATCAGTGTCCCGTCTATGTTTACCCTCTCCAGCTTCCTGAACGCCTCTATGGACATCTCCGAAAGGGACGCCACCATTGCAATCCCCGCGTTGACTATCACTATGTCAAGCCCGCCCCAGCTTTCAACCACCTTGCCGCACGCGCCCGATACCGACACAGGGTCTGTAACGTCCATCGGGACGGCCATCACCCTGAGGCCGAATTGACCACTTAACTCCTCATAAAGGCTGTCAAGCCTCTGCCCGGGTAAATCCGTAACGGCCACATGGCAGCCGTTTAGAAGCAGTTCCCTTGCAATAGCGCTGCCGATTGCCCCCGCGGCACCCGTGATAATCGCTGTTTCGCGGGCAAGCGGCGGCTCGTCTGAAAGGCCAAGTTTGGCGTGCTGGTATGTCCTGTATTCCATGGCGAAGATATCCTCTTCAGATATCCCCTCGTATTTGCTCCCCATGTGGGCAACCGCCGACTTTATTTCTATCGACTGGCGTGTGATGTCTGCCGCTATAGTTGCCGATTCAATGTCCCTGCCAGAGCATACAACTCCAATTCCTTCGATATAGAGTACCCTTGGGATGGAGTCAAATCGCGAAATTTCCCCGCCCATTTTCCCGGCGTGAGTGGTTAAATACTCTTCGTAGCGCCTTTTATAGTCCCCAATCGCGCTGGACAGTTGAGCCTTCAGCACGTTCAGGTCATCATAGTTCAGGCCGTCTATCCAGAGGGGATAGGCCTTTGTCCTTATAAGATAATCGGACGTGACAGGAGGCGAAAGAGCAGTTTCTCTGCCAATGCCGCAGTCTATATAATCAAGTGTATCAATGTCGATAAGCGGTTTAATAATGACACGGTTAAACGGCCTGTCCTCGCTGCCGGAGTCCTCGGCAAGCAGTCCCCTGAGAATTGGGGCTGTTTTTATATACCGCTGCCTTGCCTCATCGGGCGAAGTCGACGCTCTGCGTTTCGGCTGTATCGCAGTGTGTTTATTTATAAATTGTTCGGCGGCAGTCACAAGTTCTATCATAAGGCCGTAGGAGTCGCGGGCAGTGTCTCCCCATGTTACAATTCCGTGATGAAGGAGGACAATGGCCTTGCAGTCGCGCCTCTCGTTAAAGGCGGCAAGGACGGCCTTCGCAAGTTTAAATCCCGGCGTGTAGTAATCAACCGTAAGGACATCCGCGCCAAGCGCCTCTTTAATCAACCGCGCTGAGCCGGACTGATTTGCCAATGTTAATACCGCGTCCGCATGTGTGTGGTCGATGTATTTAAAGGGCAAAAACACGTGAAGCAGTGTCTCAACCGACGGGGTCGGTTCGTTTGCGGTAAACATGTGGGTACGAAACTCGTTTATCATTTCCTCATCAGACATTGCTTCTATGTCGGCAAATCTCCTGAGATAGTTCAAGTCGAGGCCGACATGCCCTTCCGGGCCGATTTCAGCGATATCCGCACCCGACGCCTTTACGAATACCGCCTCAACGGGTTGCCCGAGGATGTTTCTATATATCTCTTTAACTGAGGTGTTACCCCCGCCGTGGAGAACGAGATGCCTGTCCGCGCCTAGCAATCTGGCCGAGTACGCCCTAAGAGCGAGCGCCCTGTCCCACTTCCCGGCATATTTGGCGGCGAATTCCTCTGCGCCGGCGTCTGACCATCGATTTATCATTTGGCCTTCTTCTTGTCGAGTTTGTTTTTCAGCGTCTGGTAGAGTTCATAGGCGTGCTGGGGTTTCATGTTCTCGTGGACAACTTTTCTTACGGCCTGAATCATTGCCGTTGGGGATTCGGACTGGAAGATATTGCGCCCCATATCAACGCCGAGGGCGCCTTCATTGACGGCATTATATGACATAGTCAGGGCGTCAAGTTCAGGGAGTTTTTTACCGCCGGCCATCACAACAGGCACGGGGCACGAGGATGTGATGGTATCAAACCCCTCGGCCGTGTAATAGGTCTTTACGTATGTGGCGCCAAGTTCGGCGCAAATCCGGCAAGCGAGGCGAAAATACCGGGCGTCGCGCGCCATATCCTTGCCCACGGCAGTTACCGCCAGTACGGGGATGCCGTAGCGGTTGGCCTTGTCTATCAGACTGGTCATGTTGTGAATGGACTTCGTTTCATATTCGCCGCCGATAAAGACCTGAACGGCAAGGGCGGCGGCGTTTAGGCGAATAGCGTCTTCGACATTCAGGGCAAGCTCTTCGTTAGAGAGTTCTTTTAAGATACTTGGGCCGCCGCTTGCCCGCAGCACTACGCCGCCCGTATATGATGGCGGGATGTTTGCCCGCAATATTCCGCGTGTAAGCATAAGCGTATCTGTAAACGGTATCAGCGGGACGATATTAATATCCACACGCTCAAGGCCGGTCGTAGGCCCTTGAAAATATCCATGGTCTATGGCCAGCATAACGGTCTTGCCGCTTGATGGGTTAAATATATTGGACAGCCTGTTTTTCATCCCCCAATCAAGTGAGTTTGAGCCTTTTAAAAAGAACGGGGTATTCTTTGCCGGCACATCGGTATAAAACATCTTTGCATCTTTCACATTATCCAAATCGGCCACTGTTGTCCTCCCTGCGTCTAAAATTTGTCGGCGGTACGAGCCGCGGCCATTTGTCAGCCGCGGCGGTTTAAGGTATTATAGTCCATACGCGGTTAAATATTCCAGAGCCGAATTACTCTTATAAAAGGACAAAAACCACAAACATTTACATCACCGATGGACAAATCACTATTTTGTTCCAAAGACTGAATTATGCGGAAAATAGCACAATTGGCTTGTGCTCCATGAACACATTAGGAGGTTTTATGACATAGTTTTCTATCCAAATATAGGAGAGTTGCGTTTATTAAAGGTAAATTCATAGGTTTTTTTGGGTATTAGGACTATCAAAATCCCTCCTCAAAGGGAAATAAACTCTGAACCCCTCACAAAAATCTCCCCAAAACCTAAAACTGATGCCTTGGCGCATTTTGATGGTAGATTTAGGCTGTGTTTATGTCACGGTGGATTTATTCTGGCCTTAAAACCAAGGAGGGACAGGGCAAATCAAATAATTCTGGACAATTATGAATCGACAGTAGTATCATCAGTGGTATGGACAGGAGTTATGTTGAAGAAGTAGAA
>JADFXO010000425.1 GCA_015233485.1 Nitrospirota bacterium | reverse complement strand
ACATCATTATAAATGACAAAAATGCTCTCAAAAACCCTTTTTATCGATAGGTGCAAATTCCTATATCGGAGCTTGGGTGTCAATTCGGTATTGACACAACCGGCGTCTTAATTTTAGAATGTCCCCATTAACAACGGTGGAGGACACGGCTTGAAGAGGGCGTTAATTACAGGGATTACAGGGCAGGACGGCTCATATCTGGCCGAGTTGCTGTTGTCTAAGGGCTATGAGGTCCACGGCATAATCCGCAGGGCAAGCACTTTTAATACCGGCAGAATCGACCACATCTTTGTGGACAAGCACGACCCCGATGCAAGATTCTTCTTATACTTCGGCGACCTATCGGACTCAGGCCAGCTTACAAGCATAATTTACAACGTCAAACCCGATGAAGTCTATCATCTCGGCGCTCAGAGCCACGTCAGGGTAAGTTTCGACATGCCTGAATACACCGGCAACGTAACGGGCCTGGGAACGGCGCGCGTCCTTGAGGCACTGAGAAAAAGTGGGATTGCCTCGAAATTCTATCAGGCCTCTTCCTCGGAGATGTTTGGCGCGGCCCCTGCCCCACAAAACGAACTCACGCCCTTTTGTCCCAGAAGCCCATATGCCGCCGCAAAGGTCTATGCCTACTGGATGACGGTAAACTACAGGGAAGGCTACGGCATGTTTACCTGTAACGGTATTTTGTTTAACCACGAATCCCCCCGCCGCGGAGAGACATTCGTCACGAGAAAGGTGACCATGTCTGTGGCCGCTATTATTGCCGGCAAACAAAAAAAACTCTACCTCGGAAACATTGACTCTAAACGCGACTGGGGTTTTGCGCCTGAATATGTATTCTGCCAGTGGCTCATTCTTCAACAGGATAGACCGGGCGATTATGCCATTGGCACGGGGCAGACCCACACGGTAAGGGAATTTGTTGAGCAAGCCTTTGACTATGCGGGAATAGAAATCGAATGGAAAGGTTCAGGCGTAAATGAACAAGGCATCGTTAAATCGCTCTCACCGTCGCCTGGCTGTGCCCTGATGCCCGGAGATGTAATAATAGAAATAGACCCCGGGTATTTTCGCCCCACAGAGGTAAATGTCCTTCTTGCCGATATAACAAAGGCGTCTAAGACGCTGAACTGGCAGCCCCGCGTTACGTTTACAGAGCTTGTTAAGATCATGGTCGATGCCGATATGGAGGCCGCCAACCTGACCCCTCCGGGGCAAGGCAACAAAATCCTCGCCGAAAAAGGTCTCCACTGGACAAACACGACTACTGAAGTACGAAGATGAATAAAACCTCTAAGATATTTCTCGCGGGGCACAGGGGGCTTGTCGGTTCTGCAATATTAAGACATCTCACAGACAGGGCATATACGAACGTCATAGTACGGAGCAGTTCAGCGCTCGACCTCAGGCGCCAGATGGATACGGAGAGGTTTTTCGAGGCCGAAAGGCCCGAATATGTCTTTTTGGCCGCGGCTAAAGTGGGCGGCATCATTGCCAACAGCACATATAAGGCCGAGTTCATATACGATAACCTGATGATAGCCGCAAATATTGTCAACTCCGCGTGGAAGTACGGCGTAAAAAAACTGATAAATCTGGGGTCTTCGTGCATATACCCCAGACATGCCCCGCAGCCGATGAGAGAGGAACACCTCCTTACAGGCCCGCTTGAGCCTACAAACGAGCCTTATGCCATAGCCAAGATCGCGGCCATAAAGCTCTGCAGATACTATAACGAGCAGTACGGCACTGACTTTTTGACCGTCATGCCGACGAATCTATATGGCCCTTTTGACAACTATAATCTCGAAACGGCACATGTGCTTCCGGCCCTGATCAGGAAATTCCACCTCGCGCGCATCATGGAAAAAGGCGGCGATGACTGCCAGAGCGCGATAAGAAGAGACCTCATGGCCGCCCCGGTGGGCTTCTGCATAGACGCCCGGCATGTCAGCGACCCTGCAGCAGTTCTGGAAAGGCTTGGCATCACGGCCTCTGCCGTCACCTTATGGGGCAGCGGAGAGCCATACAGGGAATTTCTGTATTCAGACGAGCTGGCCGGGGCATGTGTTTATTTGATGGAACGCTACGGGCACGAGGCCATTGGTGAGCTGCTCAACATAGGCACGGGCGAGGATATGCAAATAAGAGACATCGCCGTGATGGTAAAAGACATAGTCGGATTTAAGGGTGAAATCCGCTATGACAGGACAAAACCTGACGGCACTCCCAGAAAACTCCTTGATGTGTCTAAGATAAGGGCACTTGGCTGGAGCCCGTCGATAGCTCTTGAAGAGGGGATAAAAAAAGCATACGAATCCTATTTGCAGACAAATAAGTAATTTGCCCAAAACTATACAGAAGAAGCCTTTTTGTCTAATTATCTGCTTTGCCTATATGGTAGAATAATAATTATACACAAAAATCACGGTTTGCAATTAGACCATGAAGCGGCACAAATGACGTCATCCGAAATCACCTGGCTAAGGCAGCAGATGAGGCGCGCCAGCGAGGCTTCGCGGCAGTTGGCATTAGCAGAGGGCAAACCGGACAGCCCATAGCGTCAACACAAGACCCTAAGCCGAAGCACACTCACAAGGCAAAATAATCTCCGCCTAAATCGTGACATGGTTCGGAGTTCACAACGTATAAATAAATCTGTTCCCTTTGTTCCTCCCTTGGATAAATCAATAATTGGGATGTGTCCCTATTTTACTTATTAGGCCACCGGCCCTATTTTGCGGCCAATCATAATCATTGTTACAATTGCTTAACATTAAGGTGTTACATGTTCGTAACGTTATAATGTTACATTTACGTAACATATGATAATCATAATTATTTAATAATAATAGTTGATAAAATAGTTTAAAATGTAGTAATGTAGTCTACTCCTATGAAGGATTAGGATTATTAACACAATGAGTATGAGGAGGAACCAAAAAATGAAAGGATTAAACTTAAGCGATGTAATAACGATTAACGGTGCCGCAGCAATGACAAAAGGAAATTATAATGATGTAGACAAGGAACGTTACTATTATATTTACCCTGCCCCTCCAAAAAGGTGACTCGGTGGTGCCTAACAATTGACACAGTAGGTTGCTGGGCTTTGTACCTTAGTTTTTAGTTTAAGATTCCAAGGCACGACGATGGTTGGCATGTCTTTAGGGTGTTTTACGGACTCGTGCCTTGGAACTATTTCACTGATGTTACACAGCCCCGGGAGGCTGGAATACGGTATAGGCTTGCGAGGTGATTTTAAGGATGTATTTTCATGCACATGAATATATTTATTTAACTTATTTTAACGATACTATGATAGCCCTGTCGCCGGCCATGATAAAATGTACCAAAAGCGGTCATGAAAAATGTACCAGAGAGAGGGTCAATCCATGAAAGAAAGTAGTACCATCGAAATAAAGAGACTGCAAATAGGCAGGAGGGTTCGATGG
>JADFXO010000424.1 GCA_015233485.1 Nitrospirota bacterium | reverse complement strand
GACTCCGCCGGCAAGCTGCCCTGTGTAGATGTCGCCGTTTGGGTAGTACACGGTGCCGGTGCCGTGGGGATTGCCCCCCGTAAACTCCCCTTCGTATTTCTCGCCGCTGGAAAATACAAACGTCCCATGCCCGCTGAGACAATCCCCTTTTGTACATTCTGAATAAGCGGCCTTGCCAGAAAGAAGCAGCATTATAATAATTGCCGCGGCAGCGCTGCCTGACCGTAATGATGCTGTTTTCATAGCTGAGTATAATAACATTTTTTGCGTCTTTACGTTAATCAACTATCATCATTATTCGCTTTTTTCCTTCCCGCCCTTCTATTCCAATTTAATATATGGGGATTGTCTCATGTATATTGGGGCGGCATGGTCTATTTAACTGCGAGGTAGACTATTTAACTACCAAAAATTTAATGATGGCAATCATCGCGGCGGTTTGTCCTATCCAGAAGAGGAACATCCATTTGATTATTTCGGCTTTAATGTTGGAGACATCGGCCCGCAGTTTTTCCATTTCAACTCGTAATTCAAGTCGCAGTGTTTCCATTTCAAGGCGTAATGTGCCGGAAACTTCAGAAAGACGGCGTTCAAAACGCTCCTCTGCGATGGCTCCAGATATGAAGGCCATTTTGAAAACGATAAGAAAAACGGCCGCGGCAGGCTCACATTAAAAAACGGGCAAGTGCAGGAAGGCATATTTCTCGATGGATTGTTGGTAAATGATAAGGAAGATGCAGGGGAAAAAGATATGAAACCTGCTAAGGCCGCTGCACAATGGCCCCCTGTGCCATAAACAATATTTATCTGGAGGGATAGATGTTTAAAAAACATGTTGTTTTATTAGTAATGATTGCGGTTATCTTTGCCGGGGCAGATATCCTGTCGGCAAAGGCTGGAAGCTCCGGCGGCAGGAGCTCATCGGGCAGGAGTTCATACGGCAACTCGTCATCGGGGAGCAAGAGTAGCGCAACAGCGACTGCCCCATCATCAAAATACGGCAATTCCGCGGCCAACCCATCATTAGGCGGCCAGGATCAATCAAGCGATTCGAAGAAAAAATACGGCAACACCGCAGGGGCGGCCTCATCCGGCGGCCAGAGCAGCAAACCCTCTTCGTATGACCAAAAACTAAACACCACTGTCTCTAAGCAGCAGGCAAGGGAATCCCTCTCAAAGTATGAGGCGCAACAGGGCAGGTTTAAATCGAAAGATACCACAACCAACTATGGCGGATATGTCAGCAACCCCATCGTAAACAGGACACGAGGCTATGACCAAAACACATATGCCTACCGTAGGGATAACTTCTATTCGGGCAACAGCTATCAGCCGCCGCAGTATGCGTATATGAGCGCGCCATCTTTTGGCATGTGGGACGCTATGTTTCTGTGGTTCATGCTCGACCACGCCTCAGACAGAAACTACTCAAGGATGTACTATAACCATCAAAATGACCCTGATTTCCAGAGGTGGCGCAAGGAGACCGACAATCTCTCAGGCGAAAACGCCGAGCTAAAGGCCAAACTCGCGAATCTCGACAAGCAGGTCGCCGAACTAAAAGGTGAACCCGTTGACCAGTCCTATATCCCGCAAGGCGTAGACGCCGATATTGCCCTGAACAAAAAAGTGCTTGATGCGGCTCATCCCGTAAAAAAAGAATCGCATTTACTGCGCTGGCTCCTGATACTTGCGCTGGCAGCCTTATTAATTTATTATGTATATGATAAGAGGAAGAGAGCGGCTTCGGCGGGGAAATTCAGGTTGGATTAACATTAGGAGGACAAGTATGGGTGCAATGGGAATCTTTAAACATATCGTGGAAAGACAAAAAGAGGCGCTATCGGGTCTGCTTGAGGGGAAGAAGCAGCGCGTGGATTCAACCATTCCACTTGGCCTGAAAATCAACAGCATAGTGAAAATCGACGAGACGAAGTTTATCATCAACGAGGGGATTTTAAAGGTGCAATCCCCCGGGGCCTCGACGCACACGGTGGTTGCAGCCGGTAAATACACCATAGGCTCTATGAGCAACTATAAGGTATATCTTCAGTCCACTATGGACAAAGAAGATGAGTCTATTATTCAGGTGGTTGTAGAAAATACGGAGATTATATCGCTGGCTTATTTTAAGGTCATAGATGAGATATTTCCCGCCTCCGAGGACGAATGGGGGGTATGGCTCAACTATGGCACAGGTCTGATAGGATATAAGGATTTCATAATAGACGGCGAACTGGTGTATCAGAGGACAATAGGCAGCCCTCAGCAAGATTATATCGAACCTATTGAGTTTACGGAGACCGTAGCGCTTGACGCATATGGGATGACCGGCATGAAGGTGGATTGTTTGTCAATGAGGTACGCAAGGGATGCCGGCATAAGTGAGTATGTAGTTGTTACGATGGAAAAAGTAAAGGATGAGTTCGGTACTGTCAAGGAGGCCGGAATAACAATAATGGCAGGCATAGAGCTGGCTGAGCCTGAACTTGAAATTTCGTAAGATATTAAGGAGGTAAGAATATGGGGTTTTTTTCGAATTATGGAAAGGTCACAATGGATAAGATCAAAAACTCGGTGATAGAGGGATTGGTTTCCTTTGACCCGGAAGGGGCTACTGAGGCGGAGATAAAGGAAATGGATCAAAAACTTGAAGAGGTAAGCATTCAGGCCGCAAAGGCACGCCAAACCATGCTGAAAGAAAAGGATGAGGCCGATAAAATGGTAGCCCTGTATAATCAGAGGGTAGAGGCCGCCGAGATACTGAATCAAAAGATAGCCGCCGAAACTGACCCTGCCAAAAAGGCTTCAATAGAGAAAAGCCTCGCCTTGCTGATAGAAAATGTAGAGAAAATGTCCGCCGACGTAGATAAAGAAAAGCAGGAGGCGGCTGAAGCCGAAGAGATGTTCAAGTATCTGGAGCAGATAACACAAGACGCGGCAAAAAAACTGAAAGCGGCAAAATCTCAATACTCACAGGCGATGAGAGAGATGCAAAGGGCAAAGATACAGGAGCAAATGGCCTCGGAAAAAGCTACAGCCGCCAAAACAGCGGCAGGCCTGGGCACAGATAATTTCAATGTGGCGCTAAAGGCAATGAAACACATCACAGACGATGCCTCAGCAAAGGCAGAAGCGGCAAAGCTTCGCTCAGACCTACTGAAACCAGAAACCCTTGAAGAGGATGAACATGTGGCCTCTGCCCTCAGAGAAGTAAAAGGAGAGGTTCAACCAACAAGCCTGGCTGAAAGGCTTAGTGCTTTGAAGAAGAAATAACAAAGTAGGGGAAGGGCGTTGCCCTTCCCCTACACCCCATCCCAGCAGGGAAATAATTCCCCTGCACACGGTAAATTTGTTCTCCATCAGGCAAGTGCCGTAGAAGCAGAGTTTTTTGACATACGTAAGTAGTCGAAGACCAAGCGAATGTTAAGCATAAGCTCTCTCATTTTCTGTGCTACGCTGCGGACAC
>JADFXO010000423.1 GCA_015233485.1 Nitrospirota bacterium | reverse complement strand
AAAAGAGCTGATTATAAAGTTAGCGCCTTTTCCTCTATAAGGGCAGGACACATCCGCTGTATACGCCGCCGGCCGAAAATCCTGGTCGGCTAAGTCCTCAGGAAGCCAAGACTGTCCCACGTACGAACCGGGATTGCCATTTTGGTCCATGACCTCAGTTCCAGAAATTTTCTGCAGAACAGACTCGGCTTCGCGTTTTTCAGCGAGTTTGTCCATGGCTTCATATTGAGGGAGAAGGCTCTTATCCAACATTAAAATCATGACGATCTCCTCTGCTGATCGTCCGGCCACTTTCTTGGCATTGCTGAGGCAGTTCTCAATATGCTTGGTCAGATCAATAGTCGTCTCAAACCTTTGTAACCGTGCAGAACTCTTAATGGCCGTGAAATTCTTCTCAAGCTCTTCAACCTTCTTTTGATCTCCGAGCTTTCTATATTCCTTAAGCGCTTGCTGGCAGAAGGTCATGGATGCAAGATTGTTTTGAGACTCTGCCTGCAGCATCAGGGCTTCGTAATGCTGAGCTATTTTCTCTTTCCATTCTCTGGGCTCTTTTCCAAGTCGTTCGAAGATCCTGATATTTAACCTGAGCATGTCGATCGCTGCGTGTAGGTTGTTTGCCTTGACCAGATTCTCGGAAACAGTGAGAGAAACCTTAGGAAGGCTTTCGCATTCAACCTCAGTGAACAATTTTTTATTCCTCAACATGATCTCGATCAAATTGTGGCGTATGACAAATGAAGACGTACTCTGATAGCTGTACTGATGAATGATCTGCTTTATCTTACCGCTGATATCCGGCAAGCGATAAGATATGGTCCTGGCTAATCGGTAGGCGCTTTCCACAAAATTGAGCACATCAAGCCCATAGTGCTGTTTAAGGTCCTGTTTGTCTTTCTCTTCGTAAATATCTATGAGATTAAGATAACCATCTACTGCTGTTTTTGCAAAAGCTTGGTGCTTCTGTGGGCTCAGCCACAAGAGGTGAGCATATCTGGTCCTTAGCAGCGGATTATAAGTAGCGGAAAACCGTTTTTTAAAGTATGTATAAGTCTCTTCAGTAAAAATTTTTATATCCGGATACTGAAAAACTTCGCCCTTATCATTGGTGCCAGAAAACTTAGGTTTTAGTTCGTTACCCCGGATGCCGAAATTGAAAATATCAATTTCCCACTGGGCCTTTTTTGTATCATCGTCCTGCTTTGCCTCGCGCAATTTATCTCTGAGATTCTTGAACAAACCGCCGATCTGGTGCTCGTACTTATAATCCAGGGCATGAACTTCAAGATAGGAATAAACTTCTTCCAACGATGAGAATTCTTGATCAATTTGAGATGTCATTGTCGCGTCGAATCAGCTCCCTAATACCGTGATTTTATCGACAAGGGGCAAAGGCTGGCGACTCTCTATGAGCTTTCCATCTCTGCTGATAGAGAGGCCAGTCAAGTAGGCTGATATCAGTTGTTTCGCCATCTTCAACTCCTGTCTTTCCCGTCGCTGGAACCATATTTCAATAATAGCATTTCTGGACACATTTGTAAAAGAAAAGCCGGACACCTGGTTGCAGATTCCGATTCTGTATGGAAGTTAAAGGGGTCAAATCTTCACGGGTTGTTGCCAAAACCAAATATTTGAAAACATTATACATTTAGCTTATCGTAACTTATTGATAATAAAAAGTTCTTGAAATCAGAAATTCATTAAAAAACATTTGGGCAACAACCCGTGAAGATTTGACCACTTTACTCATAGAACCTTGAATTCATTGGGTTTACTGCCATTTCTCACGTCCAGATTTATTGAGGGCTTCAGATAGCCAAAAACGGGAAGTCGAAAATATTAAGGAGTACATATGTATGTCTACATACATTTCTGATAAATGGCCATAGAAGTCGTTTGGCCCATAGTCTATGCATACTTACCAATGTACTTATTAATAGCTATAAAGTTTTGTAAATCAAGCATGTACACAAATTCCTATGACAGATTTCCCCTAAATTTAATTTTACCTTATGTTGTGAAAGATGACAAAGCCATAAGCCATATATTATAATAATTCATGGACACAATAACCGAAGATAGAGACATTAATCCCGATCCCGATGCCGGTTTAGAGGTATTGCCGGAAGTAAAGCAAGAATTGATTGAGAGCCTTAAGGAAGTAGGCAAGGGGATACCGTTAGACGAATTAAGACGGCAGCTTGGTTTATAGGTTAGAAGTCTTGTCGGAAGCATCAAAGACGCTTTCCGAGCTTGACCGCCCGATTGGCAGAAGAATTTTCGACAAATTAGCTTGGCTTTCCGAAAACATAAGGAGTTTAACGTCATTGCCTTTAAGCGGTGATTTAGCGGGCTTCTATAAGCTATACATAGGCGTTTACAGAGCCGTTTACAGCATAGACCACGAGAACAAAATTGTAAGCGTTCACAATGTTGGACACCGTAAAAACGTTTACGATTAATTCGAGTAACCTTCCTCAATAGCCGTTACCTGCTTCACCAGAATGGCCGTAGCGACACAAACGAACCCAAAGACAACCAAACCTTGGGTAAAATTAAACATTTAGGGGAAAACCGACATAGGATTTGGAACCTTCATGCCGTTACCCTGAACGCTTGTAGACTATTACGGGCGCTTATCGACCGTAAAGGCCGTCGAGGTACCGGACAAAATAGAAACAAGACCCCTGACCGTTCTGCAAATGGAAAGCTTAACGCACGTTATTATATCGAACCAGAGCGCTACTCGCAACCAGGGGGCACGGTAACGGCCACTAGGTCCAGGATGCTTACCTCTTCCGGGGCACTCAAGGTTAACTCCATGTGCCCGGGGACATTCCCGGAAACCGTAGCCAGCTTCACAGTAAAAAGTTTTTTGCTTCTTTTTCTCAAAAAAGAAGTCCGTCTGAAAGACATATCTTTCGTCTTTCTCCCTTCCTATGAGGCGCTTATACTAAAAAGAGAACCCTTCCTTATTGCCTTCACATCGAGCAGGGCGTATACCATTACCATTTTAAACGGGAAGACTTCTCATGGTCTACCTGGGAAGCACTCTACAGAGCGATAACACCATCATATGTATAGTAGTAACGTGCGTCGTCGTAGTGAGGGCACGAACGAAGACGACGCATGGGACGGTGTAAACCGTCTGTTTTAGCCAACGTAAGGCGGCTTCTGATAAATCTATATATAATGGCTATAACTCAAACAAGATATATGGATGGTTAACCATAGGATACCGTGTAAGGTAAAAATCGATGTGGTATTTTGGTAGTTGGTACCATAAAACCTATGGTAGCTGATACCGTTAGAAGGGCACTTTTATTGTTCTACCTAAAATATTATATATATTATAAATTTATAATAATATTAAATAATTTTATAAAAATAGTTTACACCAGGGCGCTTACTGTCTTTCCAGTAATCGAACAAAGGAACGGCAAAAGAAAAAAACATTTGTGCGTAATAAAAAACG
>JADFXO010000422.1 GCA_015233485.1 Nitrospirota bacterium | reverse complement strand
CTTTCAAGAACGCGGCATACCAATATCACCAGGGCAGACGCAAAGAAAGGGCTGCTGTACCGGTAGAACTCCTTCATGTAATCAGCCGTCTCTTTGGTAGTAAGCATCCATTTTCTGTTAAAATAATACCCTTGTTCTTTAATAATAAATATAAATGCCCCCCCCAATAGTAGTGATGATGCAAAAGTATAATAAAAATATTTCTGTAAATCCAGAAGTAAGAATGCCGCTATTAAAAGAAGTGCAACAAGTCCTAATAGCCTCTGTACAATTTTTGCTATTTCGGACATGACAGTTATTCCATAAGCGTCCGCCATTTGGTTTAAAATTGATGCATTCCACGTTAAGATACCACCAAATGCTCCATAATATATATATATTAACTCCTGGTTAGGCCATAGTTTAGAATAACTTGAAGTTGCATGGGCAACGACTACTAAAATGAGTGTAAGGCAAGAGATCGCTATAGTAACAAATAAATAAAAATCCACCAATCCTTTTTCATTTGGTCTTTGAGATAGCCTGGTATAAAAACATACGGATGTCCCCATGTCAAAAAAACCGGAAAATTGCGTAAAGAAACTTGAAAGATAATTAAAATCTCCATAGGCTTTCGGGCCTAAACAACGTGGCACTATGGCTTGCGTTACGATGCTTATTCCTGCCCCCGTGATATTAGTAAGCAGCTTATAAAAGTATCGTTTTCTTAATGATGTTTTATCTGGTTGCCGCATAGGCATCTTTATCTTAAATAACTCTTATGCTCCATTACTTGCAGTTACAAAACGCTTAATGCTATCGATTATATTATTGCTTTTATCGAAAAAGAGATACAAAAAGCCCCTTAAAGCGGTCATCGCTCAGTCAGACTTCATTAAGGATATTTTTCATTTCCTGTGTAAACTCATCAACCCAGTCTTTTGCCTGTCTGGCAAACTGATAACAAAATCTCTCCCTGGCTTCCTGCGTCAAAGAGTCACTCCACCATTTATCTACATCGTCGTAAATATCGACAAGATGTTTTGCCGCCGATTCAGGCGTATAATGTAATATCTTTGCTTTCTTCAAATCGTCGACAAAGGGTTGCGCTTCATGACGGAACCTGTAAACGCTTTTGTCACAAAAGATAATGGTTGGTGTATTTCTCGATAGAGATTCAAGATAAGTTGTATAAATATTATCAAAAACCGCCAGACGGGCTTCTTTCATGTTTTGCATGAAAGGAATTTGTTGACTGTCTATAACTTCGACCATTCTTCTTGTTGCTTCAATTATTCTTTCTTTCTCTTCCCAACCAAACTGAGGAATATTACGCGGTCTTATCTTTATCTTGATATTATCGGGAATAAATGACAAAAACTCTAAAAGGTTCGGCAAGTATCTTAATATAAAATTCGATGAGTGGCACCAATGTTCAAATCTATATATATATCTCGGCGTAGAGTTCATAACCACTAAAACATAACCATCATGTTTATACTGAAGTTTTCTTCCCTGAATTTTGTTATAGGCCAGATACTTTGTATTTTCTCCATCACTCCACCCCCAGGTATAAAACCGCCTGCTTATGCTTCTTTCGTATCTCTCCGGGACGAATCCATAATTAATTCCATAACATCCACCATGTTGTACAGTATAAATATTTATGCCATTATGGTATTCGGCAAGATAAAAAGTTAAAAAATAATTTGTTTGTAGATTGCCTGATACTAGATAATTAATCGATTTTCTCACAGGAAGACTTAAAATATATTTTCTAACATGTTTAAATCTTTCCAGAAACACCATAGGAAGATTTTGCGCGATTAGCGACGATAACACCTTCTCAAAACCATTATTACCGATAGATATTTTGATTTCTGCCCTCAATTCTTTGTTAACGAAAGATGGTTGGATTTCCGAAGCATAATCAAACATGTCAAAAAAACAAAGTATAGAGCTTTTTAAAAAGAATACCGCTAATTTAAAATTAGTGCAGTGTCTAAGTGGCGGTAAAAAAGTAACTGTAACGGTCTTTTTTTTAGTAAAGGAAATAAGTTTGGTAACTAATAAGTTTAAGTAACTAAAAAGACGGCGCGATGTCATTTTTTCTTTTTCGGATCGATTTGCTTTTAAAGTTAGTTGCATACCAATAGTCTTTGCCGGAAATGCATATCCCATCTCGATTAGAATCTGAGAATATATTTGTAAGGCATATTCATCAGTACTGGCAAGGGGGTGTATTTCCTCATCCGAATAAGGAATATAATACTGCGAATTATCAAGCAGTAATGTCTCAATGTCAGCATATTTATCTAAAACAGCCTGCAAAACTACGTATTTATCATATGTCTGGTGTATAAAATGTAACAACCATAGCCCAAGGACTATGCGGTAATATTGGATATCTTTATCAAGGCCGTGAATCCTGTTTAACGCTATAGTTATCTCTTCGAGGGCACGCTCGTAAACATTGTCACAGTATACTATTGCTTGTTCGATTTCCTGCATATTACCCCACATGTAAGGGAAGTCTATGTAATCTAGTTGACTCCAGTTTTCTTTTCTGTGAAATAGTTTACACCACTCTCCTAAGAATAATATCTTCTTATTTTTATCCCAGAACTCTTCTAACGCCGTTGTAGCTAAAAACATAAATATCTCCCTTCTAAACAAACTGTGTCTTGTAATGCCCTAAAAAAAATGTTCTTTTACAGCTTTCCATTTCAGGATAACAAATTTCACCATATTCTAAATATTGAGCCCCAAAATAGGACATTATTTGCTGTAAATTTGTAAATTTCTCCTTTCCATACTTTTGAACACCTTCTGGATAGGTTGTAAGTAAATGAATCAGGTATGTATTGGGCATTTCAGTCTTCAGGAACTCAATAAAATTATCTAGTTTATCCAGTACATACCAAGTAATTTCAGCCATTACAATAAGGTCTGGCTTCATCTCTCTATAAATAGAAAGATTCAAGATATCGCCCACAACAAAGTTACAATCGGGATAATTCGATTTTGCTTTTTCGATCGCGGTTTTTGAAATATCAATACCGATTGTTTCAATACCTAAATCTGATATCTTTTTTGTAAAG
This sequence comes from Nitrospirota bacterium, assembly GCA_015233485.1. Lineage (GTDB taxonomy): Bacteria > Nitrospirota > Thermodesulfovibrionia > Thermodesulfovibrionales > Magnetobacteriaceae > Magnetominusculus. The sequence goes on along the minus strand of JADFXO010000422.1, from coordinate 396 downwards.
TGCCCTAACCCACACCCAAGTTCAATTACCTTCCTAGCTTTCAGCTTTTGAATGAGATTTAGGACCACTGCTTTTTCAGATGCCCACTGTTCCCTTATGGTTTGTTCCCATGGGTCATCAAAATCTCTATACATCTGTTCAAATTCACCAACGAGTTTGCCATCCTTTATTACATAATCTTGGTAACAAGGGTGTTTAGTGTCCTGTTGTGTTCTGTTAATCATTCTGTTCCTCCACGAAAATATATATCCAAAATCTCGTAGATTTTACGAGCCATTTATTTTAGGCATGAACCTCATCACCTAAGGGTGTATGCATTTTTGATGCATAAAACTAAGTTACTAATCAGGGACAAAAAATACAATCTTGATATTAAATTGTAGTGTTCGCCAATTC
>JADFXO010000421.1 GCA_015233485.1 Nitrospirota bacterium | reverse complement strand
TCCTTGCTGATGAACTCCCGTACGTGTTTCTCTATGTCCCTGATGCACTTGTTGTCGTGAACAAAAAATTCATGGGTATCAAACCCACGACAATTGGCATAGGCTATAACCTGCCGAAATGGTACGTGCAGACACAGAGTCCTGAAGCCGCCAACGGGCGGCAGATGAAAATCAATAAATAAAACGTTGGCAAAAATACGGGGTGAAGGGGGATTATCCCCCTTCGTCGTTGATCCTTATTCCCCTGAAGACACCCTGCATTGCCATCAGAATAAATATAAAATCAATGACCTTGACATGCCTCGGATGTCCGTAGAAGATTATCGTAATCAGGAGGAAATTCAGAAACAATATCGTAAATGACGCGGGGACATCGATGTAAGATTTTTTAGTAACCACATAAGATACGCAAAAATACACGATAAATATATATATGAGAAGTGTGGAGTTTGGCATGAGATTAATAATATTCGCAAAAACCAACGCCGCAACCGGAGGTAATGTTAATTTAAACACCACCACGCAGACGGCGAATATTGTCCATAATAGATATATTGCCATTAGGCCCGATAATACCCTGTTTATATACCTGACGGCCTTAATTTTACCCTCAGCGTCAAAGAATTTAAGGGTATTCATAATCATCGCGTAAAGGAGAAACAAGACGGCCGTCTTGAAAAAAAAGAACCCATTAAAACCTGAGTTTATCTTGTTGACGAATATTGAGGGCAGGAGGCCCCTGTGGTTCAGATAATACAGGGCGACCTTAATCGGGCCGGGGAGTGGTTTAATCTCCGGCCTTTCATAAAACGCGTCAAGGGGCTTTGCGTGCCATGTGCCGTCTTTTGACACAACGCTGTTGGTCTCAAGCAAGAGCTGTCCGCCCTCGGTGGAGATAAAGATTGCCCTACCCTCTTTTATGCTGGCAAATGCCGACCACGAGAGGATGACAAACGCGACCCCCAACACGAAGGCCAAGAGGCGCGAAGGGTTAATCGCATTACGTTTAATCAAATATAGGAAATAAAAAACCGTTAAAACCGGCGTGAAAATAAGCGAACCCTTGACCAGAATTCCCGCCCCCATAACGGCGCCAAGGGCAGCGGCGGCGCCAGATGACTTTCTCTTTTCCCATAAAACAAACATAAGCACACAGAGAAAGGCCGAAAACATAATAAGCGGCTCAGTCAGAAGTTCGTCCTGCATATTGTGAATATAGACATACGTGCTCATTAAAACAGCGCCAGAGGCAACCCCCGCGGCAAACCCGTTCAGCCGCCAATACTCAAACCCGATATATGGCAGAAAGGAGGCAATCAATATAACGAGAAACACCTGAGAAACCCTCGCCACTTTGGGCGATACGCCGAATATCTTATACAACACGCCGAGAAAGACGGGGTATCCCGGCGTCCTGTAGAAATTATAACTGCCGCCGCGGCTTCCAATCTCAAGAAAACTCTCATAGCCTTTAAGTCCGGCATCCCCAAAGACCTGGTCTCCGGTCTGAGTGAATTTATAGAAACTAAACTCCTCAATAGCGCCGAATTTCAGGCCATGCCCCGCGGCGAAATTCGCCGCCATTGACTGGTATTCCCACGTATCCCAGCCAAACCGTGCGCTATCGCTGAACTCTATCCCAGCCATCTTAAAATAACAATAGCTTCCTAAGGAATACGCCCCCATCAAAAGCACACACAGCAGCACGACGACCATGCCTTCATTTAATTTAGTTGACCTTGTCATGGGTGAATATTATGCCCTTGCCGATGGTTTTGTCAATTTTAGGGGCAAAGCTGACGAAGAGCCATCAGCAAACCCACCGCCTCAAAAAAAGGAGGAGAGAATGTTACTTTGACGTAACATTTATATATGGTAAATATATGGTTATATATAATAAAACATTACAAATCAGCTACATATCGTATCCAATAGCGTTACCTACTCGTAACATGTTGTAATTATTATTTATTTATATTTATTTTTGATAAACTACTTGACATCTATTATTTAATGTTTTTATAATAATTCAAATACAGCGCAAGAATAAGAATACTCAGAGGTATAGGTGGTAAACAGTGGTGTTTACCGGTTAAGCGACATCTAAATGATTAAACAACATCAAAACTAAGGAGAATTTTATGAAACTGCGTTTGGTTGTATCAATGGTAGTCTTACTCACATCGGTTGTTTGGTTCGGCTGTAGCAGTTCGAATGCTGAAAAAGCCGGAAAAAGCGGAGCGACAGATTTAGTTGACGATTTTTCAAATGCTGCCCAAAGCGGACACACAATAAATTCTAATGGCCGCACATGGTCTACTTTTGGAGGCATTGCCATTAAGTTAACCGATCATTCAATAGTGGCAACAGGAGATTTGGTTGTATGGGGAGGTTTTGTTAGCGAACCCGGCCCTAATGGAGAAAATGGCACTCCTATTCCTGTGGCTGGCAAATCAAAACTTTCAATTGTTTGTGAAGGTAAGGCAACCAGAATTAAAGTTGAATTTTATGATAAGAAAGGTGACCTGTATGCAGTGTGGTTTAACCCCAAAGACAAAAAGGCGACGCTTGATATAAAAATACCAGAAGCTGTAAAAAAAGGAGGGGTAGTTTCCAAGTTATCGTTTGTCATGGCGCCAGGAAAAGTTGATTTCACGTTATATAGCATAACTCTTAAATGATAGAGTGTTGGCATCGAAGAAATGAATAAGAAAGAAGAGCCTGTGGAGCCTCTGCCTGATAAAGCGTCTGTCTCAGGTGGAGGGGCTAAAGAAGGTGGTTCAGCTGGAGGGCATGAAGAAAAGGTTGATGTCTTCCTGATGAATTTGCAAACAGGTGTCAAATGGGTGAAATGGCTAACAATAGTCTCTTTAACGAGTCTATTGGCGATAGTATTAATTGTGTATTGTACTTGTAATGGTTTCATAAAATCACAATCACCCATTGATATAACAAATAGTATGTTGTCACTCGGCTCAAAACTGCATGAGGATAAATATGCTGATAAAAGAGATAAAATACTAAACATTTTAAGTAATTATAAAGAGTCTAAAATATACGGGAATTTGATGGCGATAATACTTGACGATGCGGTAAGAATTGATATTGATAAATCAAAAAATGTAAATGCTAAGAAAATTTTAAAGGAAATTGATGACGAGTTACAACATGGGGAGTGGATGGCACCTTCGGAAAAACAGGGTAAAGGCGAGACGAACGAGTTTATAGTTGATGATTTTTCAAATGCGAACCAAAGTGGAAGCCAGATCCACTCGAATGGCCGCACATGGTCTACTTTTGGAGGTCTACGGATTAAGCTATCCGGCCGTTCAATTGTGACAACGGGAAACTTGTGCGTATTCCGGCGAAACCGACCATCTGTTCCGGTCATGTCGACCACCTGAGAAATCGTCTTTACACTGGACAGAGTTATCATACATTTACAGGTCGGATAGGGTCAACATTTTTCATCAATCCCA
>JADFXO010000420.1 GCA_015233485.1 Nitrospirota bacterium | reverse complement strand
GGATTGAATCCGTCGAGCAATCAAAGATGACCAGAGAGAGAAATTTGGGGTTGGGAAGGTCGAATATAGTCTGCGCTTTTTGTGTCGAGAAAGCATAACATACGCACGAAACACAGCAAAAGTTGAATTAGCTGTTAATATATAGTAACATTACATCTGTAAAAACATGTTATGAATTCAAAAACAGTCCCACGTCAAAAAAAATCCCCGTCGGACCTCCGGGGCTTTTTGAGGTCCGATAATCTAGGTTATGTTAACTTGATCGGATAACTCACAGAACCAACAGCTAAACTCACTTCTATATCTATACTTTTTCATCACGCCGTTCGCTCTCTCCACATTTAAACTGCTTTATATACTCGTTTCTGTCTTTTATAGCATCTTCCCTTATGAGCGCAATTACGCTATCACTTAACTTCATAAGAACATTATTGATAGGTTTGGGCTCAGGGCTTGGTGTAAGCCCGTGTCCCGCATCATTTGGGTCAAGAAGATCATACATTCTGTCGACAGGGTTTGATTTCATATGAAAGTGGGCTAAAAAAATTAAAATTTTATTTTACACTATAGAAAATATTTTAATTGTCAATAGATTAAGATTGAATATCTTTAACAACATGCCTCATTATTCCGAAATACGAAATATAAAAAAGATAGCGATTTACCTTTAATATCAGGAAAATCGCTACGTTTATTCTAACTGAATTTATTGGATAAATTTTACTTTGTTTTCAAACTGAGGTTGTGAGTGTTACAAAACTGCTTTATGTACTCGTTTCTGGTTGTTATGGCATCTTCCCTTATGAGCGCAATTACGCTATCACTTAACTTCATAAGAACATTGTTGATAGGTTTGGGCTCAGGGTTAGGTGTAACACAACCTATTGGTTTGATATATCGGCTAAAAATCATGTGCGACTCCTTTTGTGAGGTATTTGCAAAATATCCTCTGCTTCGTTGTAATATTTTGAACGTACGGTATAGATATCCGCGCATAAAAAATATAATGACAGTGTATCGGCAAATATAAACCCAATATATTTATCCAGCTCCTGGTCAAAATAATCTTCACAAGGATGATCGAAGCAAAGGAACCCCCATGTATCTTTTTCCTCATTCCTGTAAAAAAAGTCTTTCTTAAAATCACTATCAACATCAAGTGCTGATTTATTGTTTCGGAGAGTCATTGGGATTATTAGGGTGGATTTAGCGCAAAATTCTTGCCACGGTAGAACTCTTTTCTCATCGTCATCAAACTTCCAACATGAGCACCAATTGCTGTCTATTCTTTTTGATTTTTTGAGTAGATTGATGAAACGCTTTTTATTTTTATATGCAACGGCACGACGCTGATCAAGTTTTGGAGTAGTGTAAGGAAATTCCTCTTTTTTAGCATTTTCCGGTATATTATTTTGAATATAAAATTCTCCTGTTGTGTGTACAAAAGTAAGACCAGTATCTTCTTCAATAGGAGATTCATGAAACGCAAGGCCAGCATCTATCTTGTAGTAATTGCCTACGCAACCTGGCTTCTCCATAAATACTTTTAAGCAAATTTTGGGTTTAAATTCTGACCTCTCAACCATATCAAAATATTTTGACAGATCTGAGAAACTTCTTTGTGTTATCTGCTTTAGTCGTTCCATGATATAACGATCTATTTCTTGATAACAGCTTTCTATTATTTTAATATTGTCAGTATTGTTCGATTTTTTTAACGCTTCTTCTAGTCTTTTATGTTTTATGTATAATGAATATTGAAATTCTATATACTTACCTTGATTGTGACAAATAAAGTCATGCAATAAATGACATAATTTCAACCGTGCATCAATATAATGTTTTTTACATAAAAATTTGATGATAGGTATAAGAACGTAATCTATTAGTGGCTTAAATATACTCGATGGCTCCATCACTGTCTCCGCAGCACTTACATGCAAATGGTCATTTACAAAAAAAGTAATAAAAATAATCTAGTTACGATATAGTGTGTGCTATATAATGGACTGGAGACAATCTCTCTGTTTCCGCTCATATTATATCGGCATATGCGTTCCATTTCTAAAATTATTTTCCAGAAAAAAGTCTCGCTCGACTATCTGGACTAGCTCGGGGACAACAATTCCACCATATATATTTACAGCGAAGGTTGCACCTTATCGAACCTCTAATCCGTTGTTATAAATTTACGTAGTTCTTTTTTTTGAAGGTTATTATTATATATTACCGCGACATAGTTTGTCAAGCTAATAATCTTCAAGCATTAAAAACATTAGACTTTTAATCCTACCGTCTATCAGCAGGTTATCCTATCTCGAGGTAAGCCCAACAGGGATGTCAATAGGGGGCAATTGGACATAAAAGCTGAGTAGTTCTTATAGCTTGGTATGATGGTCAATAGTCTCGGCTCAGTAAGATGGTAGAGACATGCACCTCGACAGTCTTTGTCGCCCGTTTGATAGATTTACCCTCATGCGGCAGCCGTACCACAGATTACTCCAAGCCAGCTTGCTTTGTTGATGATACCAACTATATTATTTTATTTATCAAGATTACTTTACGCTGTCAACAATTAAGAATAGAATGACTACATAAAACTATGTATTTGTGTTAATTTTTATTTATTTTATCTTTCAATAACACTTCTGTCACTTTTCATTCAAAATGTCGCAGCGCCAGTCATAACGCCTTTAAAAGAGGCGTTTCTTATTTTGGGGACTTTTAGCTTGATGGCGTGAATGTTTCATTTAACGTGTCATAAAGTGATTTTTGCGGGGCGTTCGGTCAAAGGGGCACGGGCATCCCAATATTCGAACGACCAGCGGCATAGTGAAAATGAACGTTTTTATTTGATCAAATCTTAGATGAAAAGGATTGATATTCAAATCGCTTTTGGTATAGAATAAGCCTTGATATCATATTTTCTTTAAATTCTAACCAAGAGCGCGCCGATGAACCAGACTTCTATAAAAACTATTGGCTACCTTCGTGTGTCTACTCTGGATCAAGATATAGAGAAAAACAAGGTAGACATCCTAAAACTGGCCAACGCCAAAGATTTGGGAAAGATTCACTTTGTTGAAGAAAGAGTTTCGGGGAAGGTGTCTTGGAGAAACAGAAAAATCGCCGATATAATGAAGGAACTCAAGGCGGGAGATAATCTTGTTGTGAGTGAGCTATCCAGACTGGGCAGAAGTATGCTGGAGTGCATGGAAATCCTTTCCATCGCCACCCAAAAGGAGATCAACATCTATGCCGTGAAAGGTGATTGGCAGCTCGGCAACAGCATCCAGAGCAAGATCATTGCCATGGCTTTTTCCATGGCGGCCGAGATCGAAAGAGACCTCATTTCTCAACGGACAAAAGAAGCGTTGCGAGTCAAAAAAGCCGCAGGGATGATCCTGGGCAGGCCAAAAGGCCCGGGAAAGAGCAAGCTAGACCAGTATCACACTGAAATTGTGGCTCTCCTTTCTAATGGATCGACCAAA
>JADFXO010000041.1 GCA_015233485.1 Nitrospirota bacterium | reverse complement strand
GCCGATGAAGAAGAGGATAAACACGATGATATTATTAAAGAGCTTGAGAATATTATCGCAAATTCCAAAGAAGATGGGGTTGAACCCCGTATTGAGATCGATGACGAATATATAAGGGTATTAGAGCGTCCAGAAATCCATATTGTTGACAAATTAAAACAATTAACGCCGGAAGGATTTGAAAAATATTGTACAAAACTGTTAAGAAAGCTTGGTGCTAATGAAGTTAAGCATACAGGAAATAAAAAAGATGATGGTGGTGTGGATTTTATTGGTTATAATCTTCCAATTGGGGAAAATATTATTATACCAACTCCAAAAAATTCACAGGTAGTTGTTATCAGCCAGGCAAAAAGATATGCCGGCAATCTAATAACTGAGAATGATATCAGGGCATTTATCGGAGCAGCAATGTTGGAAGCTTACGAAAAGAGAGGCAGCTTTGGTGTTCTCACCCCAGTTGTTTATTCCTATTGGACAACTTCCGACTTTAATCCATCAGCAAGGAAATTTGCAAAAACAATGGGGCTATGGTACTTGAATGGTGCGGGACTAGCCCAACTGTCGCAAAGAGTTGGCATTGATGATCCCGCCGCTGTAATAGTTTAGCTGGGTTTCTTTACTTGTGAATCACGGCAATTCTTTTAAAACCGTCCCTCTGAGGAGAGTTTCAGGATTACCTCTTTGGCACCCTCGTCCCCAAGGCGCACCGCGGTAGTCAGGTCGGAGTTACCTTTCTTAACGTCCATGAGCGGGCATTTTTTGTCATAATAACTAATGCCCCTGAGGCGGTAGTTAAATCCCTCTTTGGGAGATAGCTGTATGGCCCTGGAGAAATCTTCTATTGCCGCCTCACAATTGCCAGTCATCTGATATAAGAATCCACGGTAGGCGTATGCGCCGTCTTTATTCGGATTTATTTTTATGGCGTTGGTGTAGTCGGTAATAGCCGATGGGTACTCCTTTTCGTCGAAGTGCGCGGCTGCCTTTGCAACGTATATCTCATAGCGATGCTCCATATCCGTGGGGTTTAGCTCAAGCGCCCTGCGAAAATCCGCTATTGCCTCGGCATAGAAATTCCTCTTGCTATTCGCTATGGCACGGTTCATATAGTAGAGATATTGTTTGGGATCGATTTTTATTGCCTCGCTAAAATCGGAGACGGCGCTATTGTATTGCTTCAATTCTAAATAGGCAAGCCCCCTGTTATAATAACTTACTACGTCCCGTTCATTTTCTATGGACTTGGTATATGCCCCTATGGCGCTTGCGTAGTCTTTTTTAGAGGCGAAGGCCTTTCCACGCTCAAGGTCTATGGCTGCCTGTTTTTTGGTCTCTTCCCTTTTTTTAGCCGCCTCTTCCTTTAATCGTTTCGCCTCTGCGGCCTTTTGTGCGTCTGATTTCTGTTGCTCTTCGATTTGGGCCTTCCTCTGCGTTTCCCTTGCATACAGTGAAATGCCGGTAACGGTGAGCGCTATTAGTATGGCGGCTATTGACACTGCGAGTACGGTTTTTTGAATTTTCTTATTTTTTAATGCGGCAGCCCAATTTATTTTGGCTATTTTGGCAGACTTAGGGCTTTCATCGGATGTAGCCTTTGTATCAGCAGCGTTTAAGAGCATATCCTGAAAATCCTTTATTGAGGCGGGGCGTGCGTTCAGATCTATTGACATGGCCGCTAAAATAGCTTCATTGAGGGATTTTGGTATGTCAGGAACTATATCAACCGGGGGTTTTAGAGTTATTTGCGCTAATCTTTCCGCCGCGTCTGTTGGTACCTCTCCTGTAATCAGATTATAAAGCGTTGCCGCACAGGCGTATATATCCGTCCACGGGCCTTGCTTGCCTTTTGCATGGTACTGTTCCGGCGGCGCATAGCCCGGGGTCATCACTACGGTCAGGGCCTGCGTCTTATTGCCGAATGAATATCTTGCCGCCCCGAAATCCAGCAATATCGGCCTTCCTCCTGTCGTTATATATATGTTTTGCGGTTTAATATCCCTGTGTATGATATTGTTTTCATGCACCTCCCTTAGTCCGTCCAGTATTGGCATCATTATATCAATGGCAGTCTTCCATGGGATTTTTTCGTCCGGCTGTCTGCTTAAATAGTCCATCAGGGGAATCCCGTCGTAGTAGTCCATCACTATGTATGCGGTGGAGTTTTCCTCGAAAAAACTCCTTATCCTTACGATGTGCACGTTGTCAAATTTCGCAATCGTTCGCGCCTCTTGCAAAAATTGCTCAAGGCCGTATTTAAAATCCAGTTCGGATTCTTTTGAGTGCGGCTCAAGCGTTTTTCTGTCGCTTTTTCTGCTTGCCAGCTGGCGCGGGATGTATTCCTTTATGGCCACCCTGTTGTGTAATGTCATATCCCAGCCGAGGTAGGTTATGCCAAAGCCGCCGGGTTTGCCGAGAACCTTGCCGATGATGTATTTTTTATCGTTGAGGATTGTCTTTAACGGCAGGGCCAGCGAGCCCTGGTCCTCGCTTTCATCGAAGCCGCACTTAGGGCAGATTACAACTGCGCCTTTGTCCTGAAAACACCCCGGACATATTGTCTTTAACGATGCCATAGTCTGTCCATAGGGTTATTCCGCGCTTACCGCTATTGCCGAGTAGTTGTCATATTCGCCGTCTACGCGCCTTACTATCCTGGCGCGCATGTGCTTTAGCCACGCTTCCGGCGTTTCAGACTTCGCATAGTCTATCTCCATCTCTGTCTCCGTTATGTTGTCCCAAAAACCATCTGTACAGATCAAAAAGGCGTCCCCCTTCTTTACAGATACCTTAACGTCCATGATTGTTGCACTGACGCCGCCCTCAGTGCCGAGGGATTTCAGGATTCGGTTTCTGTCCTGGTGGCCGCGTATCTGCTCTGTGCTTATCTGTCCGGCGCCGGCAAGGGCCTGAGGCACGCTGTGGTCTTTGGTCTGAAAATATATGCGGCCATCTTTAAGCATGTAAAGGCGTGAATCTCCAGCGTGCGCCCACAGGGCGTTGTTATAATCGCTTACCAGTAGCACTATCGTGGTGCGCATGGAGCAGGTATCAGGGGCTTTCTGTTTTATAATTATCTCTTGCTGTGCCCTTTCAAGGTATTTCTTAAGATGGCTCACAGACAGCCCGGGTTCAGCCTTAAAGGCGTCCAGTATCGCCTCAACCGCTGTCTTAGAGGCAACCTCTCCGCCGTTATGGCCTCCGGCGCCGTCGGCAACTGCCCAGCAGGACAAGCCCGCTAGCGTCACAAACCCGCAATAGTCCTCGTTATTTGGCCTTCCGCCTTTGTGTGTAAACTGTTGCGTCTTAAATAATTCTATCATCTTTCGAAACCCAGCTCAAACATGTTTATATGGTCGCTCAGGTAAAAATCAGAGCCAGCCCCGACGTAGTATTTCTTATTCTCGGGCAGGCGCTGCCCACTGCGTAAAAACGTCCCGTTTTTTGAGCCGCAGTCCTCGATGTAGAAAGATTTGGTTGGTATGTCATAGCCCACCTTGCAGTGCATCGCGCTTATCATATCGCTTGAGCGTGTAAAAACTAAATTTGACTTGCGCGGGTCGCGCCCTATTACCACCTGTTCGGTGAGCAGGGGGATTTTGGCGCCGGCGTATTCGCCGCTTATCCCTATCAGAAGCGGCCTCTGAGGACTGCCCTGCATGGCCGGCGCAGGGGGTGTGTTTACCGGCACAACACCCTTACGCCTTTTCATAAGGAGCAGCGAAATTATCACAATGGCAATCGCGCCTATGCCAACGGCGCTGACCATCATGTAGTTAGTCTTGTTATCAGGATTAGCATTAGGCGCGGCGGCGCGCTGTGGCGCAAGGGGAGTTTTATTAGCCGGGGTTGGTGCGGGAGTTTTATTAGCTGGTGAGAGTGCCGGTGTTGGTGTGGGAGATTGGATAGGTGCGGGTGTTTCAGTCTGCTCCGGCTGAGGGGTTTGTTCCGGTGGGCTTACCTCAATAGCTCCTTCCGAATACTCGACCCCTGCCATCCTGAGTTCAGGCACAAGCTCGTCAACCTGAATCGCCCATCCGATGCCCTGTACATCCTTTTTTACAATTTTTAACGAGTTTATCCCGATAACATAACCCTTGTCGTTAAACATTGGACCGCCTGAGTTGCCGGGATTAATTGTCGCGTCTGTCTGGTACATTCTTACTCTTTCAGGGGTAGTAACCTTTGCGCTTATTATGCCTCTTGATATCTTTGGCTCTAAAAAAGTTGCCTTGTCCATTCCATAATCGGCGGCGCCCGGAAATCCTATCGCGTAAACTGTATGGGCATCCTCTACCTTATCGCTTAACATAAGCTCAACCGAAGGTTTATCAAGCCTTCTTGATAGATTTAGAATTGCTATATCCTTTGTCTCAGAGTGGCGAACAACCTTAACGTCTCTTACGTCATCAAATCCAACCGCGACTTTTGGTTCGCATCCCTTCTCTATGCACTCCACTACGTGCCAATTGGTTACAACATAATAACCATCGCCTATGACGAAGCCCGAACCCGAACCTATCAGTTTTCCATTGTAGAAATCAATTATCCTTACCGTGCTGTCCTTCATCCTCTTTACCGGCAGGGTATCGCCTGAGGCGCCTGAGGTGATAATGCCTGAAAACATGAGAGCCGCGATAATCAAAGAGGTAAGTTTTTTAATAAATTTACTCAAAAATGACATCTTACCCGTCCTCTGGCATGACAGAACTGCCGCCGATGTGTTGTCCTGATTTGGCCGCTGCTTTGATATTGCCTTTTGCACCAGACGCTCTGCCGAGGCTTGCGGGTCTTGGGTTATGGATTCCTTTATCTCGGGTGTCGTGAGGGAATTATACAGGCCGTCGCTGCAAAGAATAACGCTGTCCCCTTCTGAAAGAGGATACGGCCTTACGTTTCTGTCTATTGCCTTCAGCTCTGGCAGCCCCAGATAGCTTGTCAGCGCGAATCTGCCGGGGTTGTTATATATTTCCTCTTTTGTCATATCTCCTGCCCCGAATTCCTTCATTAGTTCGTTTTCGTACGTATGGTCGGTGTTTATCTGGGTGAGCGCGCCGTTTCTTAGGAGATATATCCTGCTGTCACCGGCGCAAATCCAGTACAGAGAGGAGCTATGAATAACGCACGCGGCCATAGTAGTGCCGGCGAAAGCACCGTCCGGCACTGAGGAGGCGCGGCCATTGGCACAGATAATTGCTTTGTAAAGCGCGTCGATTATTGCCTCATCGGGGCGCTTTGACATATAACTTTCCAACATGCCTTGCAGTGCGGTATGGCTGCTTTGTTTTCCATGCGCCATGCCTCCCATGCCGTCGGTGAGGGCGGCCATAACGCCTCCGTGCCTGACGAACCGGGTGTCAGCGAAATCAGAAAATCCCAATGAGTCCTGCTGTTCTTTGCGTTTGCCCTGGTGTTGGGCATTCCCCGGGGCTATCTTCATTTTATTTATCAGCTTGCGCCGGTATGGACACCCGCAGCTCTGTTTGTCCTAACGTTATGGTGTCGCCGTCGTCAATTTTTTGTACCGACATCAGAGACACTCCGTTTACCAGTGTGCCGTTGGTAGAGCCAAGGTCCTTTATATAAAACTTGCCGCCGCTTCTGCTTATCTCACAGTGTACGCCCGAAATCTCAATGTCATCGGCGATTGTTACCGCGCAGTACGCCCGATTACGCCCCATCACTATGGGTTTATCCAGTACTGCCTCATAGGCCATGGTCTTGCGGGCCGGGCCGATTACAGTGAATTTGAACCTTATTCCCCTCTGAGGCAGGGGGGGCTGCGGCTCATCTCTTAAGTGCTCCTCTTTAGGCCGCTGTGCCATAGTAGTGTCGTCAGTCCTGTCCGGAAGGGCATTGTTTTGCTGTTGTCGCCTTTGTCTTCGTCTCATTACAATAACTGTGATTAATACCACAATTAAGACTATGGCGGCAGATACGGGATAGACTGTAAACTGAGCGGCCCGGCCTTGCGCATCAGATGCAGCGGGCACAGGGGCCGGTACGGCAGAGGGCGCGCGCGCTGCCCTGGCACGCGGCAATACCCTGACGTCCATACCGTCGGTTATTTGTTTTGTCCCCTCAGTCAGCACAAGTTGAAGCCTGTAGGCCTGCCCATCGCCCGTGCAGCCGGCGCAGGCCAGATTAATTATATATGAGTTGCGAATCCTGTTATGCAGTATCGTATATATTTCGCTCAACGGCAAGTCGTTTGCCCTTATCAGCTCCCCGCCTGACCTCCTTGCAAACTCGCCGAGCGTCTTGAGGTGTTCATCTTTTTTTGGAGTTGCCGGCGGGTTATAAAATCCTATGGCGTAGATAGGAATTCTATCGACTTTGAGTATGTCTATTACCTCATCTTTGGTCATGCCGCCGGCGAAGTCATCCTCACCGTCTGAGAGCGTTATGATTACCTTTCTTGCCGGAAGGCTGGCGTCTTTTCGCCTGCCCATCTCTACCGCCCTGGTCAGCCCCCTGTGGAGCTGTGTCAGGTTGTCAGTTGGTTTTAGCGCGTTTATCTTTGTCTTCAATTCGTTTTTGTCAGCCGTGTAGTCGCAGACTACCCTCACGTCTTTGCCAAAGGTTATAATGGCCGCCATATCCTTTCGCGCCATATTGCCTATCAGGCCGGATATGGCCTCCCGCATATGCTCAAACTGCGGCAGCTTGAGGGATTCTGATATATCCACTAAGAACACATACCCGATGCCCTCGCCTGATTGAGCGAAAGGCAGTATCTCTGCCGTGGTAGTTTGAACAGTGCCTAAGCTTCCTGTGATTTGAATCTTGCCGGTGTCATTATCGCCGGTCTTATTATCAACGCTGTTAGGGTCGGGCATCCCGGCATACACCTTTATGTTCGGCAGCTTCACAAAGGCCTGTTCAACGCGAAAGCTCCCTATGTCACCCGCGAACAGTAGCTCTGGCAACGCTATGAATAATATCAACCCTGCAAGGCAAAGCACCACTGCCGCCGGTCTTATGCCTCCCATTTAAAATGCTCCCCGCAGCATGGAAAAAACTTCAGCCTTGTCTTTCCAAGTTCTATCTCATCATATGGGTTAAGGTCTTTAACGGAGTCAACCTCTTCTCCATTTAAAAAAACGATGCCCCTGCCCTCTCCTGATATGATTTTAAACGAGTTCGTCCTGGGATTATAACTTACCGCCGCATGATTGAGCCTTGATATGGCCTCGTCGCCTTTAATGCACACATCCATTGTATCGGCACGCCCTATAAAATTCTTTTCACTGCGTAATCTATAATCTCTCCCTTTTTGGGCGCCTTCAATGCAGACGAGCCAGCCTGTGACGGGGTCTGAGCCTGTCTTGTCCCTGAGGAGCCCGACGGTCTCAATCTCAATATTGGGGGCGGGGGAGGAGGCCTTTGCCCGCGTCGCCGGTAAATTGTTTGTTGGGCTGCTGCCCACTTTCGGGCGTGTTGAGCCAATGTCGGGGATATTAACCCCGCATAATGGGCAATTGGAGTACTTGCCGGAGTCGTAGTAGTGTCCGCTTGCGCATCGCTTCATCTGTTAAATCCCTCCTTATTTTATCGGCACCTCTTTAGAGTAAGATATAATTATTTCCGGCGATTTGTCAATTGCACGAGAAACACAGGGCAGGGCAAACTCATTAGGATTAAAGACGAAGGGGGATAATCCCCCTTCACCCCGTATTCTCGCACATGCTTTATCTATTTAATTTGGGCTGCCGCCCGTTGGCGGCTTCGGTACTCATTATGTTCTCTTGAACATTTTTTTGAGGTTGTCGATAGAAAAGTAAATTGTTGTGGGTCTGCCGTGCGGACAGTGCTCCGGGTCATCAGCCGCATTAAGGTCGTCTATTAACTGTGATAATTCCTTGTCTGACAGTACAGCCTTCCCCCTCACCGAACTGTGGCAGGCTATGCGTTTGGCAATGATGTCTTTTATAATGTCAACCGGCTGCTCAACCATCACATCAACCAGACTTGATGCAATGTCCGATAGTATCGCAGTCATGTCCGCGCTTAACAGCTCCACCGGCAGCGCCCTTATGATAAACATGTCCTTTCCAAAGTCTTCAATTTCGATGCCCATGTCATTAAGCAGGCCGAGATTGCCACAAAGCAGCGCGTACTCCCGCGCTGGCAAAGTAATGTTATAGGGAAAGAGCAGTCTGCCCGTCATAGGCGGCTGCGCTCCTTTAAATCTCTCATATAAAACCCTCTCGTGGGCGGCATGGTGGTCAATAACACAGAGGCCGTCCTTATTGGCATAGGCCGCATATACATCCCCAAGATAAATGAAATCCCGCGAGTGAGATAAGGCCAATGGGACGGGGGCAGCTATAGTATTTTCAGAGAATACCGCGGTCATATCGAATACCGCATCCTTATTTTGGGGGCGCGGTGTGATTGGCCCTTCTGGCTTGGCGGTGTCAGGGATAGCCTCCGGCTCCGAAGTTTTAACTAGGGCCTTGCCAATACCTGATATCGTCATGCGATATATGGCGTCGCGGTCGGCAAATCTGACTTCTTTTTTTGTCGGGTGGACGTTGAAGTCAACCTCAGCTGGATTTATTCCCACATATAAGAAAAAAATTGGGTGCATCCCTTCTTTGAGCAGCGTTTTATATGCCTGATAGACCGCGTATCGCAGGACGTTGTCCTTTACCGGCCTTTGATTAATAAACATGTACTGGTGGCTTCTGGAACGTCTGTAAAATCCCTCCTTAGATGTAAAGCCGTGGATTGAAAGCATTGAAAGCTCATTCGATTCTTTTTTGAACGCTAAGAGGCCGTCTAAAAACGCTGCGCCGTAGATTTGCTGGATTCTCTCGTCCAGAGTTGCCGCGTTGGGCAGATTCATAGCTTCGCGCTCATCGATGTTGACGACAAATTTTACGTTAATATAGGACAGCGCGGCATTGGTAATCGTCTCAAGGATATAGGACAGCTCGTTTTGTGTGCTTTTGAGGAATTTCTTTCTGGCGGGGGTGTTGTAAAACAGCTCCCTTGCCTCAATAGTTGTCCCAATAGCCGCGCATTCGCGCACGCTCTTAACTGTGCCGCCGTGGATTTCTATTATTGTACCGGGGGTTGTGCCGGCGTGGGCGGTGGTTATTGTCATCCTCGACACAGACGCGATGGACGACAGTGCCTCACCTCTGAAGCCGAGAGTGGAAAGCCGGGATAGGTCGCTTTCCTGTTTTATCTTGCTGGTGGCGTGTCTTTTTAGGGAGTTAAGGGCATCCTCGGGTACCATGCCGCTGCCGTCGTCCGCCACGCGTATCAGGTGCTTGCCGCCGTTTAGGATGTTTATTTTAATACAGGAACTTCCCGCGTCTAGTGAGTTTTCGACAAGTTCCTTTACCACCGAGGCCGGCCGTTCTATCACCTCACCGGCAGCTATCTTATCAATGAGCGTGGTGTCGAGTAATTCAATAATTGGTGTTGCCGACATTAGAGGCCCAGCGCTGCCGCAACCGATGGAAATTTTGAGAGGTCAGTGTGCGGGATAAACATGGCCGACATGTATTCGTCCATATAGCCGCCAACTACCGAAAGCTCTATGTAGGTCATCTTCGACGCGATTGACTCAAGGTCTTTTCTTAGCGTGTCAGACATCAGGGTAAGGTATGCCCCAATGATGGATGTGTTTCCAAGGAATATGTATTTGTCGGGCGGCAGGTCAGGAATCATGCCAAGCATAACGGCCTTTTCTACGTTCAGTGAGTTGCCAAACCCTCCGGCAACGTAAACCTTCTCCAACACATCCAGAGTAAGCCCTGCCTCACGAAGCAACAGTGAGACGCCCGCAAATATCGCCGCCTTTGCCCTGATAAGGTTTTCCATATCTACCGTTGTCAGTACAATGTCTCTTTGCGGGATGTCGGATTTATATATTAAAAACTCAAGGCCGTCCTCACCTTCTCTGACGAGGGGCGACTTTGCGGGGTTAAACACACCCTTTTGATTTATTATACCGGTTTTGTATAGCTCCACGATGGCGTCAATCATACCGGAGCCGCAAATCCCCGTGGGAGTTCCCCCGCCGATTACGCTGACAGACGGCGTCAGAGTTGCCGGGTCAATTTTTATTGATTCTATTGCCCCCTGAGTTGCCCTCATCCCAAACTTTATCCCGCCGCCTTCAAAGCACGGCCCCGCCGAACACGCCGCCGTCATAATCCATTCGTCGTTTCCAATGGCCACCTCGGCATTTGTCCCAATGTCCATGAAAAGAGATATGCCGGGGCTGCGGTGCATCTTTGAGGCAAGGATTCCCGTTACGATATCCCCGCCTACATAACTTGCAACCGAGGGGGATGTATACACTGCGGCAAGGGGATTAATGTTGAGCCTTGCCTGAGCCCCCCTCCATATCGGGTAGTAATTTACGGTTGGTATGTAAGGGTCTTCTCTTATTGATGCGGGGTTGAGGCCCCAGAATATGTGAGACATGGTGGTGTTTCCCGATATAACGGCCGCCTCGACTTCGTGTCTATCTATATTGTGTTTTGAGCTGAAGAAATCTACTATCGTGTTTATATCTCCGGCAACGGTATCGCGGAGATCTGCGAGGCCGCCGCCTTCGGTGGCATGGACTATCCTCGTGATGACATCGTCGCCGTATTTAGTCTGGGAGTTATAGGTTGAGCCAATGTCAATGACGGTACCGTTGCTGAGGTCAACCAGATAAACCACCACGGTGGTAGTGCCTATGTCGATTGCAAGGCCGAAGCGGCCCTTGCATTGCTCGTGGGGATATGCCGAAATAGCATCAAAGGTGGTATCGTTCGGTTTTGAATATGATACTACGGCGTTAAAGCCGCCTTCTCTTAGAGTTTCCATTAGAGTTGATACAAATTCATGGGAAAACCGCATATTAGTTATACCCATGCCGTCAAGTGAGCGGGTGAGGCGTTGCAGGTCGCCGATGTTGTCCTGAATGCTTGGTGGGGGTAGGGTCAGAGACACACGTTTTGCAAGCGGGTCAATGCCGGTGCCGTATGATTGCAGATACGCGGCCGTGTCTTTAAATATACTTACGGCTATCTTGCCGCCGAGTACGAGTTTGGAATGCTCAGGGATTTCGATATGTAAATCGGAGGTAGTGCTGGTCTGGCAGGCCGGCACAATCCCGTTGTGGCGCTCTTGCTGGCCGAGCTTACCGTAGGATTTGACTGCCACGCTACCGCTTGTGACTTTCACCTGACACTTTCCGCATGTGCCCTTGCCCCCGCACGGGGAGACAAGAAATACCCCGTTGGCCTTCAGTGTTTCGTATATTGTTGCGCCTGCGTTAATCTCAAATGACTTGCCGCCAGTAATTGATAATTTCATAAAATGCCCCTCGTTGTATTTTTATTTATTGCCTATGTAGACCGTGCCATAATAGCCTTTTGCCGGAGTACCGAAGCCGCCAACGGGCGGCAGCTTAAATTAAACAAATAAAACATGTGCGAGATTACGGGGTGAAGGGGGATTATCCCCCTTCGTCTTTAATCCTTGGGCTATTAGCACGTAATTTCTTTGTCGGCGGCGTTATGAACGACGACAACGACGCCGATAGCTTTGTGCTGGTCGTCTGAAATCGCAACGGCGCTGAAGCCGACATTGCGTTTCTCACCGGATTTTGTGGTTAATACGCAGTCCGTGCCGATTGCCATTGCCTCGTCGATTGCCTTTTGCAGCGGGTTACATGGGGCGACGTCAAAGACCCTGCTGAGGTCCTCACCGATGGCCTCGGCTGCATCCCAGCCGGTTATAGCGGCAGCGCCGTTATTCATAAACATCACCGTACCGTCTACGTCTGTCGTTATTACGGCGGCTGACATGAGTTTTAAAATGGCAATCAGCCACTGCTCGCTTTCTCTTAGTTTCCTCTGCATTTTGTGTCTGTACAAGGCAAATTCGATATTAATATACAGTTCCCGCTCCTCAAATGGTTTTAAGATATATCCATAGGGTTTGGTGTGCTTTGCCTTTGCCAGCGTATTGTCGTCTGAAAAGGCGGTTAAATAAACGACTGGAATATCGAAGCGGCTATGTATAATTGAGGCCGTGCCGACGCCGTCGAGTTCCCCCTTTAGGACGATGTCCATTAAGATAAGGTCAGGGGGGGCCTCCTCTACCTTTTTTATCGCGTCCTCACCTGTTGAGGCTATGCCGGTAACGGTAAACCCGAGGTCAAGCAGCTTGTCCTTAATGCTCATTGCAACAATGCTCTCATCCTCTACGACAAGAATCCGGGCTTTTGAACCGTCAATCTTATCTGTCATCTTTAGTACCTCTCGTATTGTATTTTAATTCTCTGAAAACAATCCAAAAGCTGGTTCCATTGTTAGTGTCAAACTCAAGCGTACCTTCTAATTGCTCAATAACGAGGGCATTTACGAGCCGCAGCCCAAGGGTTTTGGAGTTTTTTAAATCAATCCCATCAGACAGTCCCACGCCTGTGTCGCTGACAGTGAGTTTAAACTGGCCATCGTCCAATTTATGGAGGCTGACACTAAGCCGGCCGCCCTGCTGCCCTTTAAATGCGTGCTTAAGTGAATTTGAGACGAGTTCGTTGACGATTAACCCGCATGGCACGGCGGTGTCCAGCCCGATTGTCGCCTTGTCTATATCTGTACTCATCAATATACAAGATGTATCTATGCAATATGAACGATACAGGTGGTCAAGCAGATTAGTAAGATACTTAGCGAAGTCAATCTCTGCCATGTTGTCCGACTGGTAGAGCTTCTCGTGTAAAAGTGCCATAGTTTTCAGACGGTTTTGGCTGTCTTTAAACATGTCAAGCGTAGAAGGGTCTTTGATATACTTTGTCTGCAAGTCCAGCAGACTGGAGACTATTTGAAGATTATTTTTTACCCTGTGGTGAATTTCACGAAGGAGAACCTCTTTATCTCTAAGCGAACGCGTCGCATGTTTTTCGGCGTTAGTGCGCTCGACAATCTCTTTTTGCAGCATATCGTTCGTATTTTGCAGCTCGACAGTGCGCTTTTCGACGAGTTCCTCAAGATGATTGCGATAGCGCTGCAGCTCATCCTCCATCTGTGCCCTTTGTATAAGTTCGGCCTTAAGGTCAAGCTCGACCTTTTTTAAGGCAATCGAATGCGAAACAATGCCAAGAAGTTCATATATATTAAACGGCTTGCGTAAGAAGGCGCTGATGCCAAGCTCAAAACATCTCTCCATTTCCTCGTCGCTGCCGTGGCCGGTGAGGACGATTACCGAACATGAGTCAGCGGGCGACAAATTTATCTTTCTGAGAAACTCTACACCATCCATGACAGGCATCCTAAGGTCAAGGATTATGAGAATTGGATTTACCTCATGGTATAGCACAAGGCCTTCTTTGCCGTCTTTACCGGAATATATTTCATAGTTGCGTCTGCTCAGGTGTTTTGTAATGGCCTCGATAACAATCTGCTCGTCGTCCAGAATTAGAATTTTATCGTTTTCCAATAGCGCCTCCCACGGGTATCGTAATCGTAAACACCGTTCCCTTGCCGATGGTCGAATCACAGTGTACCGTGCCGTTGTGTTCACTTATTATCCCGTAAACGATAGAAAGGCCAAGCCCCGTGCCCTTTCCTACCTCCTTGGTGGTATAAAACGGCTCAAATATTTTGTCGATAATATCCTTATTAATGCCGGAGCCGTTGTCATAAAACTGTAGAATAATAGCCTTCTTTTTTACTGAATAACGTGCGGTGATACGAATAGCCGCGTCATCCTTGCCGGCAGGAAACGCGTCGATGGCATTTTGCAGCAGATTGATAAACACCTGCTCAAGCTGGTTAGCGTTTCCAGAAAAATTTGGTACATTCCTGTCAATATCCTTTATGAGTGTAATATTGCTGAGTCTTATCCTCTCACCCATGAGAAGCATCGTGTTATCGATTACAGTTTCTATGTTTATCAACTCCATCTCAATATCGTCCCTGCGGCCAAAGGTGCGCAGATGTTGAATAATATCGACGATTCGCCCGACTTGTTTATACGCGACAGTGGCGTCGTTAGCAGCCTCGTCTATGTTTAACCGTTCTCTTTTAATATCGAACAGCAGGCCTTGAATGAAACTGCTGATATATGTAAGCGGCTGATTTATCTCGTGCGCTATGCCGGTTGAGATCTCTCCGAGTGTCGCCATTTTAGAAGATGTAAGCATCTTAACCTGAATGCGCCTGGTCTCCTCTTCAAATTTTTTCATATCCCTCATGTCGTGGGCTGCCAAAATAGTCTCGTTACCTTTGTTGCCAAGCCTGGAAAGATTGGCAAGGACGGGTATCGAAACTGATTGCTTGGTCTTCATATTCATAAGGACATCCTTTGCGAAGCTGTTTCTCTGTGCCTCGCGTATGTATTCAATAATATTGTCTTCAAATATTTCAAGTACGTTTTTTCCGACGAGTTCACCCTCAGAATAGCCGAGCAGCTGAGTGGCCGTTTGATTAATGGTCTTTATTATATGGTCAGGGCCGGCCACTAACAGGGCGTCAGTGAGGGAAGACAACACGGTCTCAAGATACGTATTGGCGTGAAGCAGCTCGCCAGTCCTTTCTTTAACCCTGAGTTCAAGGACGTCGTTAATCCTCTCAAGGGCCTCTTTGGCCTTTTTAACTTCTGAAAAATCGTGGAAAATTCCCCGTGCAACAGATGGACCGTTGTCTTCACAACTGCAGTTGACGCTTCCTATGACGGCTATAGAGCTGCCGTCCTTCTTTACAAATGTCATTTCGTTATTGCTGATTGAACCCCCATCTAAGACAGAGTTAAACAGCCCGAGAGACCGGTCTCTGTCATCGGGATGTATAATTCCGGCCAACGTCAGTGTCCCGACCTCTTCTTCCGTATAGCCAAGCGTATCCCGCCATGAGCGGTTTACATATAAAAACTTCCCATCGGTATTGACAATCTGAATCATATCGTGCGCGTTATCGAAGAAGTCCTGTAGTTTTTCCTTGTTTTTCCTGACCTCCTCTTCGGCGAGTTTTCGTTCAGTTATGTCTGTAATTAGCCCGTCATAGGCAACTAAACGCCCGTCACTTTCATACCTTGGGACGGGGGTATTTCTCACCCACTTAATTTGGCCGTCTTTATGTATGATACGATGCTCCAAGGATTGAAAAATCCCGCCATACAAGACTTTTTTCCCCAGCCTGACAACGGCTTCTCTGTCATCGGGATGAACCATATTCAACCACAGGAAAGAATCCGCGGCAAGCTCTTCCTGCGTGTATCCTGTGACGGCCACACAGCTCGGTCCATGAGTCGTTGAGACCGGCACGCCGTCTCTGACGTCAACGGTGTAGATATAGTCGGTAATGGCGTCAAGCAGCCTCCGGTATCTGGTTTCGCTTTGTCTAAGGGCGTCGTCGGCGAGTTTTCGTTCAGTAATATCCGAAATAAGGCCGTCATAGGCGATAAGGCGTCCATCTTTGTCGTGTCTGGGGACGATTGTATTTCTGATCCACCGGATAGAGCCGTCCTTATGCCAGATGCGGTGCTCAATCGCCGGCACGGCCTCGCCCCTTAAGACGTGTTCGGCGGTAGAGCTGACAAAATTACGGTCATCCTCATGAATCATCCGGTACCATAGATACGAGTCCCTTTCAAACTCCTCGGACGAATAACCGGTAACTCCAATACAGCCGGGGGCGTGGCTGGTGGCGACCGCCACGCCATTTTGCACCTCCACTGTGTGCATATAGTCGGTAATAGCGCCGACCAGCCGCTTGTATCTGTTTTCGCTGTGCCTTAAGGCCTCTTCGACCTGCTTCCGCTCCATTATCTCTTCCTGCAGTTTTTTATTGGTATTGTCAAGTTCGAGTGTGTGCTGAAAGACGCGTTCCTGCAAAACGATATTACTCTCAAAGAGTGAGGTAATGTTGCTCTCGACCCTGTCTTTGAGTGACCTTCTAAGATTGTCTACAAAAGACAGCTTGTTTTTTATAGACTTTATCTTATCGTCCAGCTCGTCGCTAAACACAGCGGCCTCCTTTCGGCGTCATAGTCTTTTCGCGGAGATATAAAATGTTTCACGTGAAACATTTTATATCTTACATATCCCCTGAAGGTCAAACGTGAAGGTGTTCCATTCGCTGCATTGCGGGCACCTTCCGCTCCACTCATCAGACTGTGCCCTGCAGCGTGTACATATGTATGGTATCCATAAGGCCTTATTCAGGTCCAATATCTTCAGGAACTCTTCCGCCGCCTTTTCGCACTCTCCTCTTTTCAGATAGACGCCGCCCCTCAGCATGTGAAGCTCAGGATAAAACACCCCTGAATCAAAGCCTTTTAACGTATCTATTGCCTCATCCAACATTTCCAGCCTGTAATAGAGCTTGCCCTGAAACAGCCGCAGCGTATCGCTTGCCGTGTCCTCAGATTGCGCTGCCCTGTATATTTTTAGCAACCTCGACGGCTCGCCTGTCGTTATCAGCAGGTCCTCTATCCTTGCAAGTATTATGACCGACTTTGTCAGCTCCCTTGCCTTTTCAAGATACGCCGCGGCTTCCTCCGCGGATTCTTCCTTTAACATAACCTCGGCTATTCCTAAGTGTGCCGGAATGAAGCCATCCCGTTCCTTTAATATTTCCTTAAATTCGTTTTTTGCCGTATCCAGGATATTATTCTCCAGACATTGTCTGCCGTACTCGTACTTATATCCAAGGAGTTTCCCTGTCTCTTCCTCATACTCTGTGGCATTTGGCCCAATGGCGCTAATTATCAGTTTTTGCGTTATTAGTACATTGTCCCATGCGGCCTGGTTTTCATACATCTCACGTTTTATGTAGAGCGCTGTCAGATTGTCATGGTCGATGCCTAATATCTTCTCACAGATTTCCCCTGCCTCGCCGTATTTCTTTGTCCTCATTTTTACGCCGGCAATCTTACACAGCGCCTCTATGTTTTGCTCATCCAGCCTTATTGCCTTTTGGTAGTATTCAAGCGATGTAATGTAATCCTTGCCCTCAGCGTATATATCGCCTAATTTTATCAACGATGGGATATGTTCGCTATTCTCTCTCAACGCAAGCTGAAAGTCTTCTACCGCGCCGTCTGTTCGCTTGCTGATCAAATTGTGTATCGCATTTGAATAATGCAGCTCTACTAACTCATCCTTCTTACGCTTTTTTAAGGTCTTTTTTGTCTTTATATAGTTTCTCGTATCTCTTACCACAAAGACTAAAAACATAAAGGCCGACCCTGCCGTGATTGAGATCATTATGAGGGCTATCTGCGGCAACTCATAGTAAAAATCATTTGTTATCATAACCTTTACGGTATTCATGTTGTATAGGGCCAGGTAAAATACCGTGAAGAGGAATACTATCGTTATGAATGACATAAATTTAAACATCTAAGGTTCCTTTGGGGGTTCCTTTCTCTAAGCGCATAGTTTGACTTCCGGCGGGTCTTTCTATCTGTTTGGCATCTGATTCAACGCGTCTTGGCGCATCGAGCCAGAGCTTCTCCAATTCATAGTACTTCCTGTATTCGTCGTCAAAGATATTTACCAACACATCCCCATAGTCAATAAGCACCCATTTCGCGTTATTCAGGCCTTGAATGCTCATTGGACGCCTGCCAAACTCCCTTAGGCTCATCTCGACATGCCCAGCGAGCGCCCTGATTTGCGGCGGATTTTCACCAGTGCAAATTACCATGTAGTCGGTTGCCGCCATAACTTCAATCATCTCCAATGTTATTATATCCCTTCCCTTTTTTGCCTGCAGCGCTTCTATTATTATCTCAACTTTTTTCGGTATATTTTGCAATGGGTTCCTTTTTACAATAATTTATTTATACAGCTCATTGTTGATTATATATGATTCCACGCTTTCGGGCAAGAGATATTTTATTGTCCTGCCCTCCCTGATTGACTGCCTTATATGTGTGGATGAGATGTTATGAGGCGGTATTGAGGCAACGCTCAGGTATTTTCCATTTTTTAGCCCTATTTGTGCCACTTTGCCGTCCATCCGGCAGTTATCTCCATCTTTGTTGGGGGATTCCTTTATCCTTTCCATCTCTATCGGGGGCCTTGCCATAACGATAAGTGCGGCATTTGCCAGAATCTCATCTGTCTTAAACCACTTAGGCATCTCTAAAAACGCGTCCAGTCCCATTATAAAATACAGGTCGTTACCGGCATATTGCTGTCTCATCTCCACTATCGTATGTACAGTATATGATACCCTGTCAGACTTACATTCGATATCCGACAAGGCGAAGCCGGGGTTTCCATCAATGGCCAGCCTGGCCATCTCATACCTATGGTGCGCCGGCGCTATAGAGTCTCTTTTGAGTGGCGGATTGTTTGATGGGATAAATACCACTTTCGAAAGAGGAAACACATCCCGCAACTCCTCCGCCGCCCTTAAATGGCCATAGTGTATGGGATTGAATGTACCGCCGAATAACCCGATCCTTGCTTTTACTGGCATACCTCCATTTAAACCACTACGACTGAGTTTTCCCCTTCATACCTGTCGGCCCTCCAGTCGTTTTCCCATCTTGTGCCGTCTATCAGGTACTTAAACCGGTAGTCTTTTTCCGCCTCAAGGTCAAGAGTAATCGTAAAATTCCCGTTTCTTGATCTTCTCATCATGTGCGAGGCGCTGTCCCATGAATTAAAGTCGCCCGCTATTGCCACAGTAGCCGCATCAGGGGCGGCCTCTTTTTGCAGCGTAAACGTGACCCTGCATACGTTTGAATCTTCAATATACA
>JADFXO010000419.1 GCA_015233485.1 Nitrospirota bacterium | reverse complement strand
TTTGACAAATAATGAGGAGTGGACTATTGAATAAAACCGATGTCTTGTTTATCCATCCCGGCAATCATCGAAAGACGTATCAGGAACTTTCAGGCGAATACACCGCAACGGCTACTCCCGCGTGGACATTGCTGAATGCACAATATATAAGGGAAGCCGGGTTTTCCACAAGGCTCTATGACGTAAATGTGGAAGGATGGGACGACAATACGGCAAGCGCGCTACTCAGCGACTACAACCCCGAATTGATCGTCATGATGGTCTATGGGCATAATCCATCGGCGTCGACACAGACTATGCCTGCCGCCGGCAGGATTGCCGTGGATATAAAAAGGGCAAACGGCGCGGTGCCGGTGGCTATGGGCGGTATGCATCCTTCGGCGCTGCCGGAGCGTACGATTAAAGAAGAGGCGGCGGATTTCGTAATCATCGGCGAAGGCCCTCATACCATCAAAGGGCTGATAAACTGCGTCAAAGGCAGGGGCAGCTTGCAAGACGTAAGAGGCCTTTGTTATAACGGCGGCTGGGCGGGGGTTGCCATAAATCCCATGGCGGATATTATAGAAGACCTGGACGGGCAACTCAAGGGTTACGCGTGGGACTTGCTCCCGCCTTTAACCAGCTACAGGGCACACAATATGCACTGCTTTCAGGATTTTGAAGGCAGCGCGAGGGACGATTTTTCAGACGTCAGGTCGCCCTACGTGGCCATGAATACGTCTTTGGGATGCCCGTACAATTGCAGCTTTTGCTGCATCAATTCTGTGTTTGGAAGGCCCGGCATAAGATATTGGCCGCTGAATACGGTTCTATCCTGGATTGATGAGCTTGTAATCAGGTATAAGGTGAGAAATATCAGATTCGACGATGAGCTGTTTATCTTATCGCCAGGGCGGGTGGAGAGATTCTGCGACATGATGATTGAACGCGGGCACGACGTAAATCTTTGGGTATATGGCAGGGTTGATACGATTGAGGAGCGTCTGTTAAAGAAGATGAAACGCGCCGGCATAAACTGGATTTGTCTTGGCATAGAGTCAGCCAACGAGGGCGTAAGAAAAGACGTCAACAAGAAGATTCTCAAAAATATAAAGGATGTTGTGCACATGATTCAGGCCAATGATATATACGTGCTGGGGAATTTCATGTTCGGCCTGCCGGAGGATGACATCAATACGATGGAAGAGACCCTTCATCTTGCCATGGAGTTGAACTGCGAGTTTGCAAATTTCTATTCTGTAATGGCATACCCCGGTTCGGAGTTATACAATAAGACCGCAATAAAAGACCTCCCCGAAACACTGAACGGGTACGCGCAGCTTGGGATTGATACGAAACCGCTGCCGACGAAATATTTAACCCCTGCCGAGGTTCTGAGATTCAGGGATGAGGCGTTTTATACATACCATTCAAACCCCGTGTATCTGGACATGGTACAAAGGCGATTCGGCGGCAAGGTAAGGAGACACATTGAGAAGATGCTTGGCTGTAAAATAAAGAGGAAGCTCTTAGGCGATTAAATAAGGAGGTTTTATTGAGTGGCTCGGCAGGCAGTTTAAAAAACAAGTCATACGAACTTCGGAAAAGGGTGCTCGACATGTGTGTAAAGGCCGGGACAGGACATGTAACATCGTCTCTGTCAAGCGTTGATATAATGGTTGCCCTGTATTATGGAGGAATTTTAAAATATGACCCGGAGACCCCTAAATGGAACGGCAGAGACAGGTTTATTCTAAGCAAGGGGCAGGCAAGTCCGCTCCTTTACGCGGTACTTGCCGACACAGGGTTTTTTGAACCCTCGGAGCTTGATAGGTTTGCTCAGCGGGATGGTATGTTTGGGGTCCACCTGCAGTGGGATGTGCCGGGCGTGGAGCTGACATCGGGGTCGCTGGGGCATGGTTTTGGAGTAGCAGCCGGCATTGCCATGGGTGCCTTGATGGACAAGGACCTCTTTATGGTGTTTACGCTTTTGGGAGACGGCGAGTGTTATGAAGGCTCAATATGGGAGACTGCAATGTTTGCGGCGCACAATAAATTAAATAATCTGGTTGCGATAGTAGACAGGAATTACCTCTGTGTTACAGATTTTACGGAAAACATAATCGCGCTTGAGCCTATGGAAGACAAATGGAGGGCCTGCGGCTGGAATGTCAAAAGGGTAAACGGGCACTCAATAAAAGATATAGTTGAGGCACTTGCGTTTGTGCGCAGCCGCCGGTCACACAAACCCCTCGTGCTGATAGCCGACACCGTGAAGGGCGAAGGAGTCGAGTGTCTTTCAAATAATCCCATATGGCATGGCCAGGCGCCTAAGGGCAAAGACGCCGAAATGGCCAGGGTGGGCCTGTTAACGAGGCAAGGCAATGAATAACATAGCGCAAAGAGACGCCTTCTGGAACAAGATATATGAAATAGCGGCAGAAGACCGCAACGTGGTATTGATTTCGGCGGATATGGGGGCGCCATCCCTTGATAAATTCAGAAAAGATTTACCGGCGCAGTTTGTAAACGCGGGCATAGCCGAGCAAAATTCCGTCCTCATAGGGGCCGGCCTTGCGCTCAAGGGAAAAAAGGTATATCTGTATGCAATAGCCCCGTTTATAACGCTCAGATGCCTGGAGCAAATCAGGGTCGAGTGTTCAATAATGAATATCCCCATGACCATAGTGGGGGTCGGGGCGGGGATGAGCTACGAGGACTCAGGGCCGACGCACCATGTGCTTGAAGACATTGCGATCATGCGCTCAATGCCAAACATAACGATACACAATATCACTGACAGCGTTATGGCCGCGGCGGTTGCAGCGATGTCCTGCAATATCAAAAACACCACCTACGTCAGGATTGACAGAGAGGTTTTTTCACCTGATATATATTCCCCTGATACGGATTTTACGGCAGGCGCATCGGTTATTAAGGCGGGTACAGACTGTTATCTGGTTTCAACGGGCTGCATGACACATGCCGCACTGCAAGCGGCAAGGCGGCTTGAGGAAAAACACATCCACACAGGCGTAATAGACATATATACGTTTCCAATAAATGAGGCGTTTCTGATGGAAACCCTCAAGGGGGTAAAGAAGATTGTCAGCCTGGAGGAGCACTTTTTACCGGGCGGCCTCGGCAGCGCAATTGGAGAGGTAATAATTGATAACGGCCTGCCCGTTAAACTCAGGCGGTTAGGCATCAGCCATGACAAGGGGTTTTGTTACAAGTACGGCGGCAGGGAAATCATCAGAGCGTACTATGCTTTAGACAAGGAAAGTATCCAAAGGAAGATAGAGGAGTTTCTGATAGACTGATGGCGGCCGTGGCTGAGGCATTTTTTTTTAAATTAAGGAGGTCATTTTAAGTGAAAGTAGCGCTGTTAATACCGACGTTTAATGAAATCGTGGGGTTAAGGCAGATAATGCCGATGATCAAAAGGGAGTGGGTTGACGAGATTGTATTTGTAGATGGCAACTCTACGGACGGTTCAATTGAATATATCAGGGAAAATAATTACACGTT
>JADFXO010000418.1 GCA_015233485.1 Nitrospirota bacterium | reverse complement strand
TGTACGCAAAGGAGAAGAGGCGCAATATATAAGATTGATGTCAGAGCATCATTATCTTGGCTTTCTCCCCAAGATAGGAGAAACGTTGTGGTACGTGGTTCTTTGGCGTGAAGAGTGGGTAGCATTACAACTATTTGCTGTTGGCATCATCAAATCCAAGGGTGTCCGCAGTGTAGCACAGAAAATGCGGGAACTTACGCTCAATGTCCGATTGGTCTTCGACTACTTGCGGATGTCTAATAACTCAGCCTCTACCGTGTCTGTTTGATGGAGAACAAATTTACCGTGGTTAGAATGTAATCTTACTAAGTGTACTTATAATGTTATTATAGTGCCATGTTATTAACATATTGATAAAGGAGAGATTCATGGACGAAGAGCTGAACAATCACGGGAAAATCACCGGCAAGCTGTGGGACGGCATCCACGGCGGATATTTTTCAAATAAAGACGCGGCGGCCCCTTTGGTTTTGACCGTCCTTAGCCGCATAAACCCTCTGTCGCCCCCTGCCGCAGTTGCAGACCTTGGCGGTGGAACCGGTTTTATTCTAAAAGAGATAGCACAGCAATTAAATGATCCTTCGATCCGGTTGATTAACATAGACATGTCAGGGTCCCAATTAAGCGAAAGCCGCGCCGGACAAATTTTGACAATCCATTGCCCCATCGAGGCCGTCAAAAGAGAAACCCTGCTGCCCCAAAACGGCACGCTCCTATTTATAATGCGCTCGGTGCTGCATTACTTTGGCAGCGGCGGCATAGGGGGCGCCCTGTCGCATATCAGGCAGCAGATGCGCCCCGGGGAGTGTTTCATTCATCAAACCGCGTGTTTTGAAACCGATTCCCACGCCGTACTGTTAAATGAACTCTTTCGCATCACGGGACTGAATAAGTGGTTCCCGTCAGTAAATGAACTAAACAAAATACTAAGCGCTAATGGTTTTATCCAAACACTTGATAAAGAGGTGGCTGCCTTACCCGTAAGCTCCCGGGATTTTGCCAAAAGATATGACATAGACGATAAAATGCTAATGGAGATAGGCCAAAAGATAAAAGCCAGATATGGAGAGATTCCCAAAGTCTTCGAGACCTGCGGCGGCGAGTTTACTTTTTATCTCCACTGCCGGATATTTATATCCGAGGCCGTGTGAGTCTATCGGTTTGGGCAGGTTTGGGCACTTTCTACCGGGCACAGTCCGATGTCAGGCCCTTGATTTTCTCTATCGCGTGAGGCAGGATGTCGAGGATTGTGGCAAGGCATTCTCTCACTGCTTTTACGCTTCCCGGAAGGTTTACTATCAACGCGCCGCCCCGGATACCTGCCGTTGCCCGTGAGAGCATGGAGCGGCGTGTTGCCTTAAGGCCTTCGGCACGCATCGTCTCCCCTATGCCCGGCACTTCCCTTTCTATCACCTCAAGCGTGGCATCGGGCGTTACGTCGCGGGAAGAGAGGCCAGTCCCGCCGGTTGTTATCACAAGGTCAACCTTTTCGGACATCGCAATAAGCCGTGCCTTTATTAGCTCCTGCTCATCAGGGATTATTTCAGTGAAGAGGATTTCAGCCCCGATACCCCTGAGTAATTCGCACACGGCAGGGCCGCCCTCGTCCACGCGCTGCCCGACAGAGCCTTTGTCGCTGATTGTCAGTACTGCCGCGGTTATTGCCATGGAGGAAGACATTGGAGTGCCTGCGCGCAGCATGGGAAGCGGTATGTCCTGATTATCTTGCTGTTTCTTTCGTTCACTCCGCATTATAACACATCCCCATAAAATAAGGGCAGCATTTATCAGACAGTTTATGATACAATTATCCTTGCGGTTCTGCTATGGCAGAGGGCTGGCTAAACTATAGAGCGCTGGGTGTTTTGTGGTGAGAAGGGCGTTGCCGTACACTATATTTGTTGTTTTGTGTCTGCTGCCATTTGTTAACGGCACATGGGGTGAGGCGGACAAGCCCCTGTGAAGCCACGGAGGTGAAGAATGACGGACTCAGACAAACATATAAATATAACTGAATTAACCCACGTTATTGTTATATGTGTGCTTGGTATTATTGCATATCACAATACTTTAGGCGCGCCTTTTACGTTTGACGGTTTTAGTAGTATTGTGGAAAACAAATATGTAAAGGATCTTAATTGTTTTTTTAATTTACATATGATCTCACATGGAGACTACGGTCTTAGGTCAAGATACGTTGGGTATTTTACTTTTGCTCTTAATTATTGGTTTAGCGGGCTTAACGTCATGAGTTATCACATTGTTAATATTCTTATACACATTACTAACGCGTTGCTTCTATACAGAATGATTCATTTGATAACAAAAGCTCCATTTTTTTCGGATTTTACCGACCATAAATCTATCGGTACATTAGCATTTTTCGCTTCCGCATTTTTCGTAGTCCATCCAATTCAAACCCAGGCAGTAACGTATATAGTTCAGAGGTTCGAGTCACTTTCGACAACTTTTTATTTAGTTTCTATAATTTATTACATAAAATTAAGAACGAATTTAACTGGCAGATGTGTTTTCTGTTTTATTGTGAGCCTTGTCTCGTCAATACTCGCGATGAAAACGAAGGAAATAGCCTTTACCATACCAATAATAATAGTACTGTTCGAGTATTTATTTATTACCGTGAAATCTAAAAAAAGATTATTCATCCTCCTGCCAATCATTTTATTAATCTTATTAATTCCGCTGACTCTTGTCAATGGAGATATAATGCGTATAATACATTCGTATGGCAACGCAAAGACTGTAAAGATGTCTCATTATAATTACGTTATTACCCAGTTTCCCGTTATGCTGACTTACTT
Source organism: Nitrospirota bacterium (assembly GCA_015233485.1). Lineage (GTDB taxonomy): Bacteria > Nitrospirota > Thermodesulfovibrionia > Thermodesulfovibrionales > Magnetobacteriaceae > Magnetominusculus. The sequence continues at coordinate 705 of JADFXO010000418.1, read as the reverse complement.
TAAACTGTTATTTATTCCAACAAATCTAAACCTTGATTACGATTATCCCATTTATAAAAGCTTTTTTCAATTTAAGGTGTTAGCAGGTTTTATCACTGTTGCGTCCATAATTACGATTGCGTTATATCTCATTTATCTTTCACGAAAAATGGTGGGAACGGAAAAATATTACCTACGGCTATTCAGTTTCGGAATGCTTTGGTTTTTCATTACTCTTTCAGTGGAATCCGGCTTAGTGCCCTTAGATGATGTAATCTTTGAACACCGGCTGTATCTGCCGTCCATAGGCTTTTTTATAGCCTTATTTTCAATATTAGAGGCATTCGCAATAAATAAACAGATAAGAATCTTTTTTTCAGAAAAGAGGAAAGAGGCTGCGCTTGCAATCTTGATTATACTTTTATGTATTGCAACGGTTGAAAGAAATAAGGTATGGCAAAGTGACGTAACTTTGTGGGAGGACACGGTAAAAAAGAGCCCCGATAAATGGAGATGCCGGTATATTTTAAGCAAGGCATACACATCTGCGGGAAGATATGACACCGCCGTTGTAGAATTAGAAAAGGCCGTGCGCCTTTCGCCCAATAGCTTCAGATCATATAGTAACCATGGGAATATTTATTTAAAGCCATTGTAGAATCAGAACAGGCCGTGCGCCTGTGAGCTTCATATCATAATAATCATAGCTGTAATCTGAATGCCGTC
>JADFXO010000417.1 GCA_015233485.1 Nitrospirota bacterium | reverse complement strand
ACTCCCAGAATTATTGGAGCGTCAGATAGACGAAAATGGGAGATAAAAAACAGACATAAAACCTTGTAGAATCAAAGAATATATAAAATACTATGTCGGTTTCCCCCTAAATGTTTAAAAACACCCAACTATACGAGCGGCTACTTGATAACGACATACACGCTGAACTACTGACGGGGGAGACCAAGACAGCCGATAGGAAACGGATAGTAAACGACCTGAACGCTGGAAAGATAAGGCTATTGGTGGCGACTACACAGCTTGTAGGGGAGGGCTTTGACGTTAAGGAACTAAGCTCACTCTTTTTGACCACGCCTATCAAGTGGCAAGGAAAGACAACGCAAGCTATAGGACGTGTGCTGAGGACAGCTACGGGCAAGGATAGGCCGGTCATATACGACTATGTAGACGCACACCAGGTACTTAAGGCGTCATTCAGGTCCAGGGTTGGGGTGTATAGGTCTCTCAATTGTGAGCTACCCTTTGAAAACAATTAAGCGATAGGTGGTGCTATGAGAAAAACGCAACTACGAATAGACATTGAGAGTGTTAATGCGGCCAGGCAAGAAGAACTTAGGGTGCATTATGACGCTGCTTGGGCTGAAGCTGAACATAGGGATGTTGAGGATGTTTTCGATGAATATATGACCTTGTTAACACCACAGGAAAAGCTAAAGGTACAAAGGGCTAAACATATCATTGAAAAAGCCCATGCCTTTTGTTTGTCGCAAGGTGAGGAATTACATTGTTATGACTGGTATAACTTTGACGGCTGTGAGGTTGACAGTGGGCTTAACAGTAGAGCTTTCTGGATTAGGCTACGCCTTGCAGTACACAAATACAAAACAATGACAGAGACTGGCAAGAGGCTAATAAAGGCAGAGGCCTTTGAGACACAAGAAGAATGGATTAGGTTTACAGCACAGGTAAAAAACATAACGGTAGAGGAAGTTAAGCAAGCCATAATGGAACAAGAGAGGGAGGCCAGGTTAGCTATAGAGGAGAAAGAAAGAACGTCAACCCCAACATACAACTGGCAGGAACGGCTTGACGGGTTGGTGGCGTTTAGCCTTAATTGTGAGCTGCCCTTTGGAAACAATTAGCGATAGGTGGTGTGGTCGGCTTATTATCCCATATGCGTATCTTGCCGGACGCTATGTATTTATCCATTGTATCTATACTGTCTACCTCAAACGGCGTGTCTTTTTCTACCCTTACCTTGCCTTTATGCGTCCTAAGTAGTATGGGCACTGTTGAAATGTATGTCATTTATGCACCTCTCTTTAATCTGCTGTATGTAGATAGTTTTTTTATCTACATACCCATCTACAGCTAAAAAGTCCAATGTTTATGCCGGTGCTGTAGATACTGTAGATACTGTAGATAAATTCTTACCTTCTTCTCTGTACAGCCACTTATTTATATATATGTACTTACTCATAGTTACTTTCAGCCCCTTATATACTATTTACCGTAGAGAAAGATAAGAATTATCTACAGTATCTACAGTATCTACATTTATGGCGTCATTGTTGGCTTTTTTGTATGTAGATAAAATGTAGATAAAAAGTATCTACATACAACAGATAATGTGCTTAGTCCAAAAATTCTATTGTCTCATCCTGCTTTTTCTTGCGTATAACTATGTTATTACCCATCTCTGTCCGTCGTGGAAACTCAAGAAATATCCCACTTGAAGCCAAAATCCCCTTGATTCTTTCCAGTGCATTTTTCAGTTTATTTGGGGCTAATGGAAAAGTCTTATCGTTTTTATCAGGACTATTGTTTGCTTTTAACTCTTCAAAAAACGTCTTGGTAAGTGTTTCGTGTGTGTCTCTCTTGTCCATAAACTCAAGAACCGCCTGGAGTAAAGTGTTCCCATGAACCAGTTCTTCTGATTTGTTCTGGGTGTTACGGCCATAAGCCTCGATAAAATCTTGATATTTAAACCCTAACGCCTCCGCTACAGAAGCCCCCCACAACGTGAAATCGGCCATACGTGGCAAGTTAGTTATTGTCTTTTCCATTAATGGGTATATCCCGATTGCTTTTGAAAGGGCATCGAAAATACCTCCAAGAATTTCTGACTTATCTTTCTCAAATGCTGTAAATATTTGTTTCTCAGTCATCCGTTTGCTACCATCAATTCGCTCTAAGGGTATAAGTAAAGTCCTGTCCATGAGGTCTGGTCGAGTTGCGACACAGGAAATCCCCGTTAAACACATTGCTTTCATTAGCTTTATTACTGTGAGGACTGTGTTGGTATATAGCGCCCGTGTTTTGAAGGCCAGGCCAGTACATAACTTAGCCAGGACATCAGAGGTCTCCGCATCGATAAAAGAGAGATTGTCGATAACAACATAATAATCATGTAACATCCCTATGATGCTGTCATGTAAGTTTTTAGAAAAATCGCAAAACTCGGAGTCGCATGGGTCTACCAACCCTTTGATTAACCTCGCACATGTCGTTTTACCCGTGCCTTCACTGCCTGTAGGGTGAAGGATTGGTTTTGGGATATCAGGCACGAAACATGTTACCATGTAGACCAAAAATAACAGCCTGGCATCCTCTGTAATATTTACGTACCTGAAAATCTTGTTGATATCCCCATCCTTTGTGGGCGTCACTTGAGCTTTTTGATTGGCATTGCTGTAAAATAGCGGGGTAACCTTAACAACCTGCCATCCGTTTTCTGAAATCTCAACCATATTCCCGTTGCACAAGTCATAGAAAATGCCTTCACCTCTCATTGAAATTCTTAAATCTAATCGTTTTTCTTTTCCATTCCGCCGAGCTTCCGCACAAAGTAAGGAAGTGATATTGACAACTTCGCCACGGCTAACAAGTTTTCCGGTTGCGTCGTGGTAGGAAATCATGAGGAAATCAATAAATACCTTGTCATCTAAAGGCATAACCTTACCTTCAAAGAAGACATAAGGGTCGCCTTTTTGGTCGTGGAAAATATCAAATTCCCTTGCAATAGGTAGCAGAATATCAACGGCAGAGAGGGATTTTGATTTTTCACTTTTCCCTTCCTGCAATCTCTCAAGGTCGGCTTCTGTAACCTCAACCTCTTTGGCCTCCTGCATGAGTTTAAGAAAATCGTCTTTGGTATGTTTAAGTTTAACGACATAGTCGGCCACGTCCTTATGGCTCTTATCTTCCATTTTTACCACCAGCGAACACCATCCCCTCTACAGTTGACCAATCGATTGAATAAATAGATTTGTCTTTATCCTTAAAAGATGTGGCTATTCCCCTTGTCCCGTCCTTCCCCGCTTGGTCGTAATCGTAGGCAATGATTACTCTGTCAACGCCCATCAAAACCTCGGTGAAAGCATCATCCCAATTGCCTGCACCAGCGGTAGGGCTTAGGGCAGGTATACCCATTTGCAACAAAAGCAATGCCTTAAATTCACCTTCACAGATAACCAACTCTTTGTGCAGCCCTTGTTTTATCTCAATCACCATGTGCTCAGGATACAACCTATTTTTGACCCCTTTTGTTTGAGTGCCTTTGTGCTGCTTTAG
>JADFXO010000416.1 GCA_015233485.1 Nitrospirota bacterium | reverse complement strand
GGTACTATTCTAAATACCGGCGGCAGAGTCCTTTTCATTTGCCGCAAAACCAAAACATTCATGATCGCTCCTTAAATATTATAATAAACGAAAGTTTCCAACGAATTCCATTCTTCACTTATACCAAGTTGCAGTCAGAAGATTAACATGGCGGTGAGGGTCAGCGAACCAAGGCTAAATTAAAGAGAAAGTGACGAAGGAGGCATTTCAGGCGTACAGTTACGTACGTCGAGGTGCTTTTGACGCTTGCCAACGTGCGTTAATGGAATGAATGCAACTTGGTATTATTATAATTCCACAATAATCCTTCAAGGTATAACGCATACCATTAAATAACTGTACGGCACGCAAGTCAGCAAACCAGTCATATCCCCAAATGGGGAAAACAAGCCTCATATGGGATTAATATTTAAACACTTTTAGCCTAAAGGGCTTTTAAATAAGGGAAACTACTGTCTGGCACACATTTTGCTTTTACATAAAGCATATGAAAAGTTTAGAATATAGCGGAAAAAATCAAAACGTAAAAGGAGGTGAATAAGATGAAGAAACTTTTAGCATTGTTCGCAGCAGTAATATTTACCCTTTCCCTGAGCTTGGTAGCATTCGCCGAAGAGGCTAAGGCTCCTGAGGCAGCGCCTGCAGCAACTACGGAAAAGGCTCCTGAAGCAAAGGCAGAGAAGAAAGTGAAAAAAGCTAAGAAAGCCAAGAAAGCCAAAGCCAAGAAAGCAGAAGAGAAGCCAGCAGAAGAGAAAGCAGCACCGGCAGAAGCTAAGTAATAAAATATTTTATAGTGGCAACTCTTAAGGAGTGATTGATGAAGAAGTTAATAGCGATATTCGTAGCTGCCTTTTTTGCTCTAGCTATCAATACAGCGGTATTTGCAGAGGAGAAAGCGGCACCTGAGGCTTCTCCGGCGGCTGAGAAGAAAGCTGAAAAGAAAGAAACGAAGAAAGAAACAAAAAAAGAAACAAAGAAAGAAGAAAAGAAGAAAGACGAAACAAAGAAAGAAGAAGCTAAGTAAGAACGCTTTTATACAAAGATCCAAAAGGCAGGTATCCAAGGATACCTGCCTTTTCAATTTATACCAATTCGAGAATTAGGAATGACAAGAAATAAAAAGAGGGGAAATTGTGGAAGCAGTGTCTGGAGGAGGATGTTGCCCCTTTCGCCCTGGCCCTTCAAGCCGAAGCTACCACCTCCAACGGCTACTTAAGTTCGCCAATGGAGACACCGTAATGTCCCACGACCTCATAAAAGTAGCCAATACGAAATTTTAATAAACCATATTCAAGCATACATTGTAATCTGAAGGGAACATCCGTTATCGTATAATCATGGGATATGATAAAGAAATCGGGGCTTTAGGGGATTTTTTTAAACGCATCCAAATTGATCATAATTTTGCAAAAGTCAATTCACCCGGGAAAATTGGTTGGGTGCTCTTACCTGAACTCTCAGATAACCCTAATGAAGTGTCAGATTTTGTTTCTGGATTAGTCAGGATTTTCGCGGTGACTGGCAAGGCGCTATTGACATGTTTGATCTTGTAATTAGAAACCCAAACACACGAACACCACTTAAAGTAGATGTTTATCTATATATGGGAATGGCTATGGAACGTTTGGGGATTTCAGGTCGATCTTTGTTTGAGAATGCATATGAATTGAATCCTTATTCAAAAAGAACAGTACAATACATAATAATGAGCGACATCTCTAAATTGAAAAGATTACAAAGTGTATCTGGCTCTAATCAAGAGAAAAAAGAAATCATTGAGGGAATAGAACTAACAGTTTCAAAACATAAAGAACTTTTCCCTGTAAATGACGAATGGCTTGAAAAAGTTGCGGACGTGCTAAAATGAGTGGGTTCTTCCGAATTCTTTTACCCTATGCTTGACCGCTTACACCACCTTCATAAGTTAGAACCCGTTTCGAGGAGCTTATGCATGCACTGAAATATTACCTTTGGTTTGCCATCAACACAGGCAATCTCACAGACCTAATTACACTTATGAGTCATTGGTAAGAAGACATAGGCAATTGCCCAAACGTCTTGTTGAGCCATTTATCGGGAATTCATGTTGACATACATATTTACTCATTAGTAAACGCAGAGAATATTGTATATATTCCTATGACCTAATCGAATAAAAGACTCCTAATCTTAAACTCCTGTCCCAGACTTTTTGCCGATTTATTATGCGACTGGACAGGAGTTAATTGGAGAGGATGCATTTGCTTTTAATATCATCTGGTGAAAGAAATCGAAAGGTCGTTAATAACCGCAGCCCAATTACCAGTAGTTACGAAAACATCTATTTTTGAGATTTTAGTATTATTAGATAAGTCAATTGTGCCTGAGTATTTTTGTTGCTTGCTTGTATCCCTAATCTCTTGATATTGCGTTATTTGCTTATTTACATTAAAAGATTTTTTTCCAACAAGTTTGTTATTACTATCATATACATCAAAACGAATTGTAAACGTGTTATAATCCTGCGCATAGTGTGCAGCATAAAACTCATTTATTTTAACTTGTTTGGCTATACAATTCTCATTCTTTAAATTGAAGCTGAATGCAACCCCACCACCTTTGGGTACAAAAGTTGGAGTCTTATCAGCTTCACGTCCTTCTAAGGTTACAAATAAGTAATCTTTAGGTAAAAGGTTTGGACATTCTGCATAAGAAAGACTTGTAAATATCATAGTAAATAAAAAAACTGTCATGATACTTGGAATTGAAATAATCGTTTTCATTTTTCACTCCTAAAAATGTCTTATTTGACATAGCCCCTTAAAAAGGGATGAGATTATTTTGCTTTATCGGATAACTTATTTCTAAGCCAATTTAATAAACTAATCTTGCGCTCAGTAGATATTTCGATCTTATCGATTGATAATGCCCAAGTGCCGGGTGTGGCACTGATTAAAAGTTCTTTAGGAGGTTCTTCATAATTCCATTGAATTGTTTCTTTTTGTGTAACCATATCTTGCGAATTGTTATAATTTGCAATATTGGATTGGGGTATCTGCTTTGTGAAATACACTTTTCCAGGTAAAGAAAGCCCTATATCCGTATTAACTAAATCTATAAATATACCTGCTCTATCATTTGGTTCTTGAGACCATAAACCGGCAGTAGCAGTAATTTTAAAAACTTTATCTCTTTTTGACAATGGGAGTAATTTATGTCTTTCTAGTTCTGTTTTACCTTTACAAAGTATAAAATTGGCTTTAGAACTCTCTCCATTGTTTACACAACAAAAATACGGCTTTGATGAAATAACGATATTATCGGAGATAAAAGGATACATTAGCATTATTACAATACCCCATAAAATAGTAATAAGCGAAAAGAAAATAACCAAATCATGCTTATATTTTCCACCTATATTCAAGATATAAATGATAAGACCAATTATAGAGAGAACCAATAAGCCTATAAAATATTTTCCACCTCCAGTAATAAGCATAATAAAGGAAATTATACCTACAATGTTTGAGATTAAAGCTAATATCCTTTCCATATTGCCTCCAGTATGCCA
>JADFXO010000415.1 GCA_015233485.1 Nitrospirota bacterium | reverse complement strand
CAGTACAATAGATTGGTTTAAGAATAGTGAATCAGGGTTGTAGTTATTGGACGGTTTCACTGCTATCTATATTTATAAGCATTACAACCGCTTATTTTGTTGCCAGATACGGGCATAAATTCTCGCTTATTGATAATCCTCATCAACGCAGTTCTCACACCAGGCCTACTCCAAGAGGGGGCGGCATAGGGATATGGATTGCGTTTATAGTTATTGGGTTTTTATTTAATAAAGATAATCACTATCGCCTGATAGCTATCCCTTGCCTTATTGGCCTGATTGGCATTGTTGAGGACCGTTTTCATATATCGCAAATATGGCGTATGGCAATACAGATCATCCTGTCTTTCCTCTCGATTTATCCACATAATAAATCAGACATATTATCTCTTCTTCTCCTTTCACTCTGGGTTATATTTATTGTCGGCACTGCTAATTCTTATAATTTTATGGATGGAATCAACGGCATTGCCACCCTGGCCGGTATCTGCGGTTTTGGTCTTATGGCGTTCTTTTCCTGTTATTTTACCATTGAGCATACAATAACCATAATGAGTATCGCTCTTATTTGTGGTTGCGCGGGTTTTCTTCCTCTTAACTTTCCAACAGCCAGAGTATTTATGGGCGATGTCGGGAGTCTTTTGTTAGGGTTTACGTTTGCTTTGTTTATAGCGAAGTTGTCTGTTAATATCAGCGCATTTCTTTGTATGATTATGTTTATGTGCATGTTTTATGCCGATGCGTTAGTAACATTGTTTTATCGCTGGAAAAGAAAAGAAAATCTCATGCAGCCACATAGACGGCATATGTATCAGTATTTAAGCAATGAGCTTGGATTGCCGCATTGGAAAGTAGCGCTGATATATGCGGGAATCCAGTTTATCTTTGGTTCGTGCGCCCTGCTTGCATATACAAAAGGGCTTCTGTGGCAAATTGCCGTATTCGCAATATTTAGCTCGTTATTTTTAATGTGTTATAAGTATGTAAATAACATGCTTGGGAGGCTCAATTGTGAGGCCGGGAATTAAAATGCCGTTGCTCACATCGGAGTCTAATCAGCATAGCGGTTCGCCAAAGAACAGGGTCTCTGGCCTATCTATGTTATCCAAAAGAATGCTTGATAACTTGTCGCTGGTTTTCATAACGGCTAATATTCTGCTGCTGGTCCCTGACCTTATCTATTGTGGCAAGCTCACCATAATTATAGCCGTTGGCGCGCCTCTTCTTTTTTGCCTTGCTGTCTTTACCTCCCTGCTTTCATTAGAACGCGTTTTAGTTATCTTTGTCCTGGCATTCCCGCTGTTAGGCTTTCAACCCTATGACAGACACAGTCTGGCGTTTGAATATATGGCGGCTCTCGCCACTTTTTCCATGCATGTGATGAGGATGAGACGCGGCCTTCGCCAATCTGAAACGCCAGTTAATGGGGCGCTGTCTGGCCTTCTTGTCTGTTATATTCTTCTATCGGTTTTTTCTCTTCTTATGCTTCCAATCAGCCGCATAATAAACGACGCTATTGTTATGAAGCTAAATTTTACATCCAGAATGTTTTCAATTTTTCCAACAGAGTTCAACTATTCCCTGGCAGGGGTTGACCGCCTCATACTGTTTTCCCTGTTTGCCTTCGAATTTGCCAAGGCTGGCAAGTTAATCAGACATGGCAGAACGATTTTCCTGGCTCTTTTTTGGGGTACTGTATATTCCGCTTTTATTGGACTTCTTGATTTCTACAATGTGCTGTCGCTTAATTGGTATAGATTAGCGGAAAGGTCGGATGTGGTAAATGCCTTCTTCTCAAACATGGGGTGGCTTGCCCATTATATAAACATCACCGTACCTTTTGTAATCCTTGCATTTATCAAAAAAGGCAGGCATATAGCGGCAACGATGGGGCTATTTGGCATTCTTATCGTTATAGAAGTAGCTTTGTTCCTGTCCGGCGCACGCGCTGGTTGGGTTACATATCCTATTGTACTTATTTTATGCTGGGTTGCCTTCATCTCTTTGAGCCAGGAACAGAAGCACTTTTCATTTTCCTTAAGAACATTAATAAAGGCCGTATTGCTAATGCCGATAACAATTGCTGTCAGCATTGCATTCATCGTTTATCTATCACCCATAATAGAAGAAAGGGGACACAAACCACCCAACATCCAACAAAATGACCCCAACGTCCAACAAAATGACCCCAACTCAATGCAAAAGATTATCACTACGATGGATGAGCAGGCCTCCGCAACGATTAAGCGCAGTCTTGACACCGGAAGTCGCACATCTACCTGGAATGACGGCATACATGTCGGCATGGAAAGCCCCATAGTTGGGCTTGGCTATGATTCCTATGGCTGGCAAGCCAAAAACCTGGACAAAATTGTTCATTCAGACTTTAAGAAAGGCACCATTTTAGGTACGATGGACACTCCCCACAACACTCTGATTCAGGTATTTGTCAGCGGAGGAATAATCGGCGTTATCCTATGGTGTTTGCTGATTGCCTACATCATTGCCGTTTGCCTTGCCGACGCTGTCAAAAACAAGAACTACCTGAGCCTTGCCGTTGCCATTTCAATGGTCAGCGCACACATACATGGCTTCTTCCAGGACTTGCAATACGTCCCCATGATCTGGATGGTTATATTTCTGGAAATCGGCTATGCCATGTCTCTGGAAACAGCTCTTTTGCCTCAGCGTCTTAACAATGTTGTCAGGAAATTTATTGTTTGTGCCTTTATTGCCGTTACCGCCACTATTCCAATATACCTACACCTCTCATCCTATAGGTTTATTAAGGATAAGTATGGCGTAAACACATATATGCCTGACGAAGATCAACATCGCTACGGTTTCTACTCAAGTGAAATCATTGGCGGCAGCCGCTATTGGTATAGCGGTGGCGATGCCTACATGGACGTTAAGGGGGATAATGTGGAAATCCCGTTTCTATGCCCACATCTCGATGCAGATAAGAAACCTGTAACTGCAACGATTTCCATTGACGGAAAGCCAATTGACCTGCTTATATTCTCAAAACCAGGGAAACTTACTCGTACATACCATGTTGGAGCTGGTACACACCGTGTGGGCATTAAAGTCTCCCGGCTGTGGAATCCCATTATGGCAAAGGTAAGCCAGGATTTACGCAATCTTGGGCTTGCCGTCGGCGAGGTGCGTTGCTGGAAATGAGCGTAGCGCTATTATCGGCTAAAAGATGAGCAGACAATTTTTTAAAAATGCGGCTTTGCTTGCGGCTACTGAGGTTGTCGTCAAGTTAAAGCCTTTAATCGCGATTCCCCTGTTAACACGCCATTTTGGCGCTTTAAATTACGGTGTTTGGTCACAGATGTCAGTTATGGTTACCCTCATGCCGCTGATTATCCTATTAGGAACAGACGGCGCCATTATACGATATATGCCAGGTACTTCCGTAGATGCGCAGAAACGTTTTTTCTCGGCATGGATGGTATCGCTGTCTGTTTTTACAATTTGTGTCTGCATTGGTATTGTCTTGTTTAAAGGAGAGATATCCCTGCTTTGTTGGGGAGAAACGGGAGAAT
>JADFXO010000414.1 GCA_015233485.1 Nitrospirota bacterium | reverse complement strand
AAAATATCCCCTATCTCTTTCGTCCTCCTCTTAAACAAAGGCAATATGCGGCTCTCATATTTTTCCTCCGTGTTCCTTATCCGAGGACGCCTTACAACTACCGTTCCCGTTTTTAGCGACAACTTACGGGCTTTCCCGTAACCATTTCTATAACCTCCATGACCATCTACAGACTTCTGACGTTCATATCTGCTTCGACCGAAAAGTACCCCTACCTCCTCTTCCAATATACCTTGTATAAATTCCTGAACCTGCATCCTTACCCATTCCTCCAATGCCTCGTACTCAGGCATTGACTTCTTACTCTCTTCCGTGTCATTATTTCTCATGGCGGTGTTTCCTCCTTTAAAGTGTTTTTCAGGCTCTTTTAAGGATACCACCGCCTAAACTCTTTTTACACTCCTTTTGATTATACCTCAAAAAGAAGAAGGCGTAGTTTTGATAGTGGGACAAGAGTAGAGTTATTACAGATTTACGGGCATGTCCCTTAGATAGTTTAAGTGTGCCTACAAGTTGTTCTATACGTATATACAGTTCTTATATTGAGAAGTTCAGGATAGCTACTGCCATTTTCTGAGTGAGGTGCTTTTTAACCCCTTCTGTGCGACAAACGTTTGACTATAGCCGGGGTACCTGTCGTACGCAGGGCCAAGAGAGAGGCGTTCGACGTTAGGCTTTGTCTTATGAGATAGGAGCTGTCTTATGTACTGAATATTAGTGCTCGTATAATGCGCTACAATCGATTTTGAGAGCCTCTGGTATACCAAACTACCCCTAATTAAAGTTAAGCATCAAGATCATCCGGCCCGAATGTTCCACAAACTGCATTAATTATCACACTTGAACTTTTCCTGCATTATCATAGCGTTACTAACAGCAAAGCCACCGTGGTAGTTGTTGAATGGATGAGGTTTCAGTTTCTTTCCATCGTTCTTTCACCTTAGACCACTCCCTTTATGCCACTATATTCATATGCGGTACTGTTAATATGAATATTCTACGCTGTAAATATGAGATAGAGCATAAGATAGCTCATGACTTCGATATTTGTACATGGCTTTATAGTATTAGGCGCTTTACAGCATTTTGTGGATATTCAATAATTATGAAAATACCTCTTGACCTTTATGTTTATTTATGCTATTATAGTATTATGATACATTACAGCAAAATGTGGAGGTGTAGAATATAATGAAAATGAAACCGAGGAGCGAATTAGTAGTTTGGGCAGAACATACTCTCAGGGATGTTCTTGAACAAGTACCATTCATAAATATCCAGTCCATTGAAAGAGAAAAACACATTGGCAAATTCATAGTGGGTATCTTTGTCAATATCACCATTGGTAGCAGCAAAGAACAATCCCTGATCGTCGAGCTAAATAGTAATGGACAGCCGCGCTTTGCGCGTATCGCAATCAATCAGTTACTTCGGTACCGTGAAGCCTGTCCCGAAGCATACCTTATCTTCATGGCACCGTATATATCGCCGCAAACTGCGGATATCTGTAAGGAGGATGGTATTGGCCACATTGACTTTGCTGGCAATTGCTTCATCTCCTTTGGTGAGCTTTACATCAAGCAGATTGGTGAGCAGAATACTCATGCGACACGGAGAGATCTTATCTCGCTTTTTGCTGTGAAGTCCTCACGTGTCCTACGGGTGCTTTTGGGTAGCCCTTGGAAGGTGTGGAGAATGCAGGAGATTGCCGATGAAGCACGGGTCAGCTTAGGACAAGTAGGTAACGTTTATAAACTTCTTCTCGACCGTGAGTGGATCAAAAAAGATCATGATGGCGTTTCACTTATAGAGCCATGTAAGCTTCTCAATGATTGGGCAAATGCCTACACGTTTCGGAAGAATGAACTGTATAATTATTTTTCACCGACGAGCATCCCAGAAATCGAGGCATATATAGCGGATATATGCACTGCAAAGGGTATTGAATATGCACTGACGGGTTTCTCAGCTGCCGCACGCCTTATCCCCACGATTAACTGCACTTATCCAATGGTTTATGTGAACAGCATAGAGGATGTGGTGTCATCGTTGGTGCTGAAAGATCCGAAAGGTGGGCTGAAGACTGGAAAACTGTTTACGCTTCTTTTGCCTTATGATTCGGGAGTATTATATGGTACCAGAGTGATAGAAGATATAAAGGTTGTCTCTCCGATGCAGGCATACATTGACATAAAAAGATATAGAGGTGAGTGGGAAAAGGCTGCAGACGCAATAATGGAAAATATTATAAAACCCGAATGGTCAAAATAAAAACGATTGTAAAACTGTGGGACTATATAGAACATCATCTCTTTGAGGTGATAGAGCAAATAAATGAAAAAGAAGGAGGTGAGAGTATGAAACACTATGCAATCTGTTTACCCTCTATAAAGTTTGGCGACGCTATAGAGAATGTAGGACGAATACTAATCCCTCGCATAATCTTAGTATACTTCCAATTCATCGCCTCTGTCAATAGGTAAAAATAAATATTTCTTAGAAATTTTGCTCAAAAAGGCAAAATGCTGATACGCCTGATGTATGTCCGCATCAGAAAAATTAGGAGATATTCTTGTAAACCATTGAATTTAAATATTTTGTGAAGAATATTTAAGGGAAAAGATGAAGAAAATGACGGAAGATGAAAAAAAGAAATTGGAAAAAGCAATTAACAAAATGATTTGTGCGGATTGCGTAGATAAAATGAAACGTCTTCCTCGCAATAGTATCGATTTGGGAATTACTTCACTTCCAAAGGAAGTTAACAAAAAGAAATTGAAAGAATTTAAAAACAAGATTATTTGTGGGGATTGCGTAGATAAAATGAAACTGCTCCCGCGCAATAGTGTCGATTTGGTAGTTACCTCACCGCCTTATGGATTCTTGCGTGACTATATAGGTTTCAAATTTCGGTTTGAGAAGATAGCACGCGAGCTATTTAGAGTCATTAAGCCTGGGGGAGTGCTTGTTTGGGTAGTTGGAGATTTTGTTCTTGGTACGGGGTTGGGCAAAAGCTGTACTCCGGAAAGACAACTCCTGTTTTTTAACGATAGGGCTGGCTTTACGGTACACGATAAAATGATTTTCAAAAAGAACAGCCCTTCCTCTCCAATCAGAGAAGAGTATAATACGCGCTACCAGCAGGTCTTTGAGAACATGTACATTCTGTCTAAAGGGCCATTGAAGACATTCAATCCTATTAAAGACAGGAAAGTGAAGTATAATGGTAGTTTGGCTAAAGGCTCCCATAGAATGAAAAATGGAGAGCTTAGACAATATACCAAAAAAAATAAGCCTCCCAAGGAGTATGACTTACGCTATAACGTGTGGACTGGCTGTGATTGTGCTGAATGTAAATATGCAGAAGAGTCAAATAATGGTAACGTATTTACATATCTCACTGGTGGCTGGGGGATGTCGAGCTCGGATAAGATAGCCAAGGATCATCCAGCTATAGGGCCAGAAATGTTAGCGTACGATTTGATTTACACCTACACCAATGAAAATGAAATTGTGTTAGACCCGATGTGCGGCTCAGGAACAACGTTAAAAATGGCAAAAATACTTAACCGCAAGTATATCGGGATTGACGTGTCAGA
>JADFXO010000413.1 GCA_015233485.1 Nitrospirota bacterium | reverse complement strand
GTACCACGAGGTCGGCGTTAAGGTTCAACCCAAATATTTCAGAAGCAGTTAAAAAACCGTCTTCATTGACATTACCCACAAGGTTCAATACCAATGCTGGCTGTTTTATGTAGGGTATTTCATTGCCAAGTATCCCGTGCGTAGAAAATAGCACATATCGTCTGGATGATAAATCCTGCGCCTTAACATTTTCCTCAGATGCGTTGATGCCAATTAATACTTTGTTTCTATCAAATAGCTTGCCGACTTCCTCGACCTCTTTTCCGGTATTTTCAAGGCGTGGAAAGTGGTATCCGGCTTCTTTGGTCTCCTGATTTTCCGCGATGTTCCGAGATGAGAACTCCGTTTTAGTTGGCTTTGCCGAGACATTGATATTATTACGCAGCTCCGATGAGCGGTCGTCCTCTGTGTCGAACACAGGGTCGCCTAGGGCAAAGATTGTTGCGTCCTGTGTGCGTATGATTTTCAGACCCCTACGTTGTGACAAAACCGATGCCGATGGATAGTAGCTGATGGGGTATTCGTCGATAGCATAGACTATATCCTTTGTGGACGGTTGATCATTTTTTGTCTGTATGTCTTCCTGTTTGTCAATTCGTACAAAGTCAACCCGCCGGTTTATCTGTCGTCCTGATTCGTCCTTGTTATCGGCTATCGGCTCCGTATCGCCTTTCCCTGTTACGCTGAGACGGGATTTGGGAATGCCGCCGTTTTTAACGAGATACTGATATACGGCGGTTGCTCTCTTCACGGAAAGTTTTTGATTGTAGGCTGCTTCGCCGACATTGTCGGTGTGCCCTACGATGCGTATCGCAGTGCCTTTTAGCTCATTCGACATTAGAGCGGTAGCAATCTCCACTAACTGCTTGTTGGATTCGGGTTTAATCGTGTCTGCACCTGTATCAAAGACAATGTGAGTGCTCACACTGGGGGCTATCTTAATTGAGTGTGTACTTGTGGCGGGAGATGTAGTAAGCCCTCTGATGATTACCTGCCGGTTTACCATGCCTGTGTCTTTGCCGCCCCTTGCCTTTGCAAGTAGAGTGGCTTCTTCCTCTAAAACTGCTTCAGGGGTGGATATGAGCAGGGATTCAAAAGGCAGTAGATTAAGAGTTTCATCGGGAATGATGGTAAGGTGGTCGCCTTTTTGTACGGAGGAAAGTGCTGGCGTTAGGAGAAGTTCCGCAAGCTCTTTTGCAAGGTTGTTATGCCTAAGGTTCGGACTGAAGCCCCCTGAGTAAGCTTCTTCCTGAAACGGGGCACGGAATCGCGCTATCAGGGTTGCAAGTTCTGCACGGGTTTTTTCAACTTTAAATCCTTTGACGACGTTGCCGTGTTTGATTACAAGGCCGATGGTGTATGGATCAGTAACTTCATATTCGATGATGGTCTCGCCTTTTTTGATAGCAAGCTGATTTAGCTTAACGGGCTGTGGATAACGAGCTCCGGCATACTGCGGGTATTGTTTACGTAAACGATCTATCAGGTTGTCCATTCTCTGCTTTAATGCAGGGTATTCCTGCTCCAGTTGTTTTAATAATTCAGTGTTATTCTTTTCAAAAGCGATTTGCTGCTGCTTTTTGTTCGATGCTATGCGCATGATGAGATCTTCCTCTTCCAGTGCAAGCTTTTTCGGAATTTTATAGTTCGCCTTTGATTGTTTGCCTGAGATTAGTTCGGAAAATATCCGGCCCCTCGTGTTTTCTGCCCAGTAGAAGGCATCATCCAGCCGGTTCAGCATAAATGCGCACCTTGCAGCTCCTTCATAGGCATCAATTCTTGGGAAGCCAGACTCTTTCCCCTCAAAAAAGTGCTCGCGCTCGGAAGGGGAAAGTGCAGCTCTCTGGTCTTCAAGGAAGTCAACGGCTTTTGTATACCATTTGTAAGCGGTCTCGTATTCCCACAATCCTTCAAAGGAAAGTCCATATCCTATCCACAATGATATTAGTGGTTCAGCTTGTTTGGTTTTTTCACTTCTTTCAATACCCCACGCAAATTTTTTGGTTGCCTCTTTAAAGTCCTTTTTCTTCAAGTAATATCTGCCCAACCTGTTGGGCTCATATAGTTTGGTGTAAATGGAAAGGGCCTCTTTATCTCTGTTCAAGGCAAGATAGGTGTCTCCCAGATTGCCTTCTGTTACATCGTATGGGACATCGATTTCTTTTTCTATCACGATCGCTTTTTGGAAATAGTCTATGGCCGTGGTATAATCGCCTGAGTTACTATAGACAACCCCCAGATTGCCTAATATCACCGCCTTACCATGCTTTGTCCCAATCATATCGAAAATAGCCAGCGCCTTTTCAAGATAGTCTATTGCCTTGTGGTAATCGCCCAGTTTAATGTAAGTAACACCCAGACGACCGAAATAAAGCCCAACGCTTCCTTTATCCCCGACCTCTTCCATAAGGGCCATAGACTTCTCATAATAGTCTATGGTCTTGCGATAATCACCTAAACTATCGTACACATCACCCAGACTGCCAATAAGAGTCGCCTTGTCTTTTTTATTTCCACTATCCTCAATAAACACCAGAGCCTTTTCATAATATTCCAGAGCCTTGCGGTAATCGCCCATTACATAATAATCCTGCCCCAGATTGCCTATACCTTTCTGCTTGCCAATATTATCACCGATCTCTTCAAAAATAACCAGCGCCTTTTCATGATAGTCTTTGGCCTTGTGGTAATTGCCTAAATCAGCGTAAGCACTCCCAATATTGCCGAGCTGTTCACCCATACCTTGTTTATCACTGATCTCTTTGGCAATTACCAACGCCTTGTCATAATAATTTATAGCCTTTCTGTAATCACTTAAGCCAACATAAGCACTCCCTAAATTACCAGTAGCAGTTTCTTTGCTTTTTATTTCCCCGATCTCATCGAAAATAACAATTGCTTTTTCAAGATAGCCAATGGCCTTTTGGTAATCGCTTAAATCGTCGTATGCAGTTCCCAGACTCGCAAGAGCAGCGCCGATTGACATTTTTATCCCAAACTTCTGGTAAATAGTCAGTGCAGCCTCCCACCTCTGGTTTGCCCCGCGGTAATCCGAAATGTCGGATTTCTTCTGCCCTTCATAAAAGAGGTTCTCGGCTTTGAGATATTCCTCAACCAATGACTCAGTGTTGTAACGCCGGGTCTTCAGCATGTTTAGAATACCTTCGACAAGAACCGCCACATTAATGTTACCCGTTTTATTTTCACCAACAGCATGTTCTCTGAGTATTTTTGCATATTCACTGGCCGTATCAGGATTTTCGGTTATTATTTTGATGAATGTGGGGATCATGTTGGAACCACCCTTCTCTGTGGCATTCCCAAGCCTTTCATTAAAGTCCTCAAGGCTCAACTCGGCACGGGAAACCATAGGCAATAAAAAGATCACACACAGAAACACAAAGACAATACTAAATGTTCTGAAAGCGCCAGACGAATACGAGGCGTAATTCACAAATTACTCCCTATACTAATAGTATATTCATAAAAAATTACGCGGCTATCGTGGTGTCTCAAGCCCATTTTCTCTAAGAATTTTTTCACGCTTGGGTAGGAATTAAAGTATCTGTCTAAATATTCCTTGCCTTCTTCGGGTGTCACGCCAATTTGCCT
>JADFXO010000412.1 GCA_015233485.1 Nitrospirota bacterium | reverse complement strand
TTTTATTTAATTTCTGATGGATAAGTTCTAAGAGATTAATAACCTATATAGATTCGAGGAGGCAACAAATTGAGCGAAGACCTTGAAATGAAAGTTGTGGATGTGGTCAAGGAAGATAGATTGGATATTCAAAAACCCAAAGATAAAGTTGAAATGTATGTTTATAATCCTGCGGGATTGATTAAGAAAATACCGTTAACAATCCCAAATGAAGATGATTACATTAACTATCTTAAGTCAATCGCTGGTGTTTATCCCTTTTTGGCTATCGTCGGGTTACGTATCCTAACCGAAAAATTAATGAAGGATTTATTGATAAAACACATGAAAGAATATTCGGAAGATGATATGTTATATCAATTGATTGAAAAACTATTCAATAATAACGTAATATCAGAAAATCAAAAGTTTGATTTACATAACTTTAGAAAGTTTGAAAACAACGCCTCACATGGATATTTTATTCAGCCTGATTTTGCGATATGGGCACTAGACGCTATTCCGTTTATTTTGAGGCAGCTTTAAAAAAAGGATATTACTTAAAAAACACCTTTTTAATGTTTCAGATTTGGACTTCTCATTAAGCAGCGTCAACAATGCCCTCCTTCAAATAAGGACACTATAACTCACACCCGCTCTGCTTCAAATTCCCTGATCGCCTGCTCAAACGGTATCGCTTCGTCTCCTGACGATTTTGCCGCATCATAGGCCCGGATACATTCTAATTCTTCCAATTCTTCAAGTAATTTAGTCCTCTATTGAGAAAATCACACCTGTCCGCTGCCCTTTATCGTCTGTAATGAACTGCTTTCTAAGGACGCTCATTTTCATCCTCCTTCGGTCATGAAACCCCGCTTTCACTGCCTCACCTATTATAACAGGATTACATGTGTAAATCCATGTGCGCATTGTATGAAAAGCTATCTGCAGGGGTTGCGCGGATTGAATTATCCGCCGCATTTTTGTTATGTTTATTCATGCAACCTCGTTTGAGTAAATATACAGCGGTTAAATATGCGGCAGTCACCCTGTTGATTCTTCTGTCTTGCGTTTTGTATCCATTCGGGGATTGTCTGCCGTGGGATGACTCTGGCCTTGTTAGCCGCCTTTATTTCCTCCCACCTCACCTTTCCGCACCAAGGGGTAAGGAAAATATTAGTAAAATCATTCACTGGAAGCGTATATTCAGCGAAGAGGACATTGATTACGACATCAGGCTCCTCAAATACAAAAAAAATAATGGTATCGAACTCAAAACCTCTTGCCAAAATCTTATCGCCGGTTGGCACAGGCTTATGGAAGATAACCACCTGTCTATGATTCACAGAAAATGTCAGGATAACAATATCCCCCCTGAGATTGTTTTTTTGGCACTGGCCGAATCTAATTGGAATAAAAACGCGGCCTCTACCGCCGGGGCAAAGGGCTACTGGCAATTTATGCCCGCCACCGCCAGGGCATACGGCCTGCTCAACTCCTACTCCGACCACAGGACACACCCCGAACGAAGCACCGACGCCGCCATCAGACTTTTAAAAGACAACTATAATCTGACAAAAGGCTGGGACAGGCAATATCACATCAACCCAAAAACGGTCTCCAATAATGACCGCTGGCTCTGGGCATTCTGGTCATATAACAGCTCGCCAAACTCAGTCGCTCACTTCTACAGGAAACTGCGCGGCAAACCAGCCAAGTTCTCCATCTACTCAGACAGCGACGAAAACGCTAACTACGTCAATAAGATATTCGGTATCAGAGCGGCACTAAAGGCATACATTATCAAATCTAAATTAAACCATTCACGCACAGTGCCGTCACAGGCCGATACGCTCTACACCCAATACCTCAATACGTGGTTTGATATGCCACTGCCTGAGCGTCTCACCGCCCTTGAGGAAATCAAACGCCAGTACCTTGCCCTAAAAAAAACCGTCCCCCCCGAAGTCCTAAGACAAATCAGTTACATCAACAAAATCCTCTAATTACAGGTCAAGGAGGGTTACCCTCCTTGCGGGAGTTTGAGGGCAGCGCCCTCATGTCGTTAAAATTATGCTATAATTCGTCAAAAGGCCTTATGAACGACAAACATATAATATTAATTTCAATATTACTTGCGGGCCTATCCTGTCTCGTTTACCTGCCTGCGTTAAACAATGACTTCGTCAGTTACGACGACAACATATACATAACCGAAAACTACAGGGTCAGGGATGGACTTACAACAGATGGTTTAAAGTGGGCGTTTACAGAATCTTATGATTCAAACTGGATTCCCCTGACATGGTGTACACACATGCTTGACGTAGAGCTTTATGGTATGAACCCCGCCGGACATCACCTGACCAACATCCTGATACACGCACTCAGTACGGCGTTTTTGTTCCTCTTTCTCTATCGCGCGACAAATAACCCCTTCGCAAGCGCCCTTGCCGCCGCGCTGTTTGGCCTCCATCCCCTGAACGTCGAGTCGGCCGCGTGGGTGGCGGAGAGAAAGAATGTCCTGTCCACATTCTTTTGGATTACTGCCGCGTGTGCCTATGCCGGTTATGTAAGGCGGTATAATTCGGGGCGGCGATGGGCGGCATTGTTTACTGCCTCATTGGCATTGTTTGTCTTGGGGCTTATGTCAAAGCCTATGGCCGTTACGTTTCCCTTTGCGCTGCTGCTTCTTGACTATTGGCCTTTGAGTCGTCTTACAGACAAGACGGCGCTCAGGCGCGTGATAGTCGAAAAAATCCCATTCTTTTTCTTTACCGCAGTATTTATATTTATAACCCTGCGCGTGCAGCACGCCTCAATTGCCGGCTTTGAGCTGCTTCCCTTTAATTACAGGATTTCAAACGCCCTTACCTCATACGTTTCATACATAGGTAAGATGCTCGTGCCAACGCACCTGGCCGCTTTTTATCCTTACTTGCCTATAAAATCGCCCTGGCCCGCAATCGGCTCCGGCGTGCTGTTGATTTGCATAACCGCCGCCGCGTTTCTTATGCGAAAGACCCGCCCGTATCTCATCGTCGGCTGGTTTTGGTACATGGGGACGATGGTGCCCGTTATACAAATCGTGCAGGTTGGGCTTGCCCCTATGGCCGACCGTTATGCCTATGTGCCGCTTATTGGGATTTTCATTATGATTTCATGGGGGGGATGGGATCTTTTAGAGCTGACACGCCGCCGTAAAATTATATTTATTATTTTATCAGTTTTGATTACCGCAGTATTCAGCCTCCTTACGTTGAGGCAAATCGGTTACTGGAGGGACTCAGGCACATTATTTAAGCACGCCCTTGATGTGACTAAAAACAACTACGCCGCCTACAACAGTTATGGCGTCCATCTCCTCAAGCAAAACAGATTCAATGAGGCGCTTGAGGAGTTTTATAAAGGGCTTGAGATAATGCCGACTGACCCGCTTCTTAATTTCAACGCATGGAGTACGCTTACTTATTTGGGAAAGGCGGACGAGGCCAAAAAGTATTATACTAATTCGCTGCCATACTGGAAAGAAGGCAGACAGCCTCATCTGTATAAACTCCTTGCCATTTCCTATATGAAAGAGAAAAACTACGGCGAGGCCATTTTGTACTTCAAAAAATCGCTTGAGCTAAACCCCAAA
>JADFXO010000411.1 GCA_015233485.1 Nitrospirota bacterium | reverse complement strand
GCTGAGAATATGAGGGAAAAAAGAGACATAGCAGGTAAAGTTGAAGAAATCTTTTTCAGCAGGAACGTTCTCCCAGTAAACATCGACCATATAGCTGACCAGGCGAAATACATAATAGGAAATGCCAACGGGAATGAGAAAATTGGTCAAGGTATTAGGTAGTTGTACGATTCCGAGACTGTGCACGAGAATGACGATAGTATTAAAATATTTAAAATAAGACAGAACAATCAATAAGGCGAGAACCACGAAAGTCAGCAGCTGTTTTTGTTGATGTGGTTTCGCATCTTTCATGAAAATGGCTGCTATATAAGTGATAATGGTCAGCGCCAACATCAGGATGGTCCAAGGGACGCTGTACAGAGCATAAAAGAAATATGAACTTGCAGTAAGGAAGTATTTCCGACCGGCAAGAGGAATCAGATAATAAGTCAGGACAACGATTGTGAGAAACAGGATGAATGGAAAAGAATTAAAGAGCATGGTTCAGTTTTTTGTCAGTTAGGCGTATTAAGTCGCCAATGTTTTTTAAAGAATTTACTTCTTTGGTGGTGAAAGAGATTTTAAATTGTTTTTCAATCGCAAAGATAAGGACCACGTGAGACAAAGAATCCCAACCTTTGACATCGGCGGCCGTCATGGCCTCATGGATTTCGATCGATGGATTGGAAAAGACTTTTCTAAAAACTTGGTTGAGGTTCTCTCTTATGTCGATTGGCATCATTCGCAGACCTCCTTGAAGAACATTTCTTTGGGTAAGTAGGCATCAACTTCTAAAGACCATGACACGACACCTTCAGCGGTTGCTGGATTTCTTATAAAACCGAATTGTTTGTAAAAGTCGCTTACCATTGCATTTTTTTCAGTTGACCTGTACTTCCCGATGAGACGATGGAAGTTATTTTTCTTTGCATAATCAAGAATATAATTCATCACACAATATTCGACGCCTCGCGCAAGAACACGGCAACTCATGACCCATTCTTCAATTAGGATGTCGGGTGATTCGAGTTTCAATACAACTGTGGAAATCAGGCCGCTATCGCCGTATTTGTCGCTTAGTTTTATATAGAGAGGGAGATAGTCTGCTGTATGACCCATAAAATGCTTACATTCGGCTTCATTAAACCGTCTGGTCATAAGATTGAATTGGTTACTTCTCTGCATCAATTGAATGATCCGAGGAAGTTCAAGGGGGGTAAATTTTGAGATGCTTATTTTCATGGACAGAGATTTGAGATAATCGTTATGATGTGAGAATTCTTTTTCGGTCCGTTTTCTTTCAAATTCTTCGCGGTATATTTGAGTGCGGGATGCATCTGTGAATGAAATGGAAGTTATTTCAAACAAATTTAATTCAGACAACGTTTTAACGAACTCTGCGGGATCTTCCGGGAGCTCAGGAACGATGACATTCGGCAGGCACTCCCTGATGAGCGCCCTCTCGAATGAACTGTCATCTAGAAAAACCATTGAATCATAGCCGATTTTTAAGATTTCTTTAATATCTTTTAGATTCTTAGCCTTGTTTTCCCAATTAGCGACAAACAGTGTGATATCAGTTTCTTTGAGGATCATTTCCGGATGGCTGCGAAAAGGAAGAAGAGCCTTGTCGGCATCATTCTTGCTGCATACGGTAAGTAAAACACCTCTTTTCTTTAATTCGAGAAGATATTTTTGAAACAATTGATAGGATTCGCCGTCTTCATAATGACCGAGCCGGATGCCTTCTAGGCCATCTTCTCCTATCATTCCACCCCAGAGCGTATTGTCGAGATCTAGCACGATACATTTAATGATCGCCCCTTGCAGAGAAAGGGTGGTTTCAACGATACTCTGAGCAACATAAGGAAGTAGGTTCAGCGCACAGGGTATTTTATATAAAACCCACATCTTTTCATCAAGCCAATTTTTTGTCCCGGCATACGAGGCAGTATAATTTATATCTTGAATAAAAACATTCTTTTGCAGAGCGGCATCCGCAGCAATTTTCTGATTGAGGGATAACACCGAATAGCGCAGTGATTGGGGGAATATTACATCTTGGTTTCCATAGAGCCTTTCGTGTGGCGTTGCGAAATTTGTTTGAATTATAGAGGCATTTAATCGACCTCTTAAGACGCTCCAGATATTTTGTATCTTCTCTGCTTCCTGATTAACGAATCTTTCCTTGTTATTTTCCGATAAATAATATCGCTCTCGCAGCGCTTGAACGGAATTAAAGATCACTATGTAATCGGGATTAAAAGAATAAAGATTTGAGCCGGCGTCATAGGCATTGGCTTCAATAGTGTTGTAATCAGATTCGTAAAGAACAAGAGCAATGCCGTTTATTAAGAAAAGGTTTTTTAAGATGTTGGCTAGATGCTGGGAAGCGCAATCGGCTAAAAGTGCTAATTTGATTTTTTGTTTGCCGAGAAACACTGGGTTGGCGTTTATTTTCGAAAGTTCAATAATATCAAGATTGGTTTTCGAGCTTCTTATCATAGAATTAGTTTTGATCAAGATTTCTAGAACCTGAGCCTTGTGGTGCGGCTCCGGAGGTTCCCATTAGCGTGAGAAGTCCGGGAAGTAATTCTGTCGGATATTGAGCTATAGCTCCACCGGACGCATGAAGTTTTTTATATATTAGCACAGGTTATTTGGAGGGGGGATTCTTTGATTATTATTACCGTCTTGATGCTCTTAGGGTTCAAGAACCATGCGCCAATGAATCAAGCGGACATTTCATTATTTAATTAAGCGGACATATCACTATTTAACGACACTGTCAAAACTTTGGCTCTATATATGTCATTGAGCGAAGACACTGTCAGAGCTTGGGTCAAGACAGGGCGAATACCATTCTCTAAGCTCGGCCGAGCGGTGAGGTTTGATATGCAAAAAATAGAGCAATGGTTAAAAGAAAAGGAATGTGTCTGTTTAGGTTAAATGGTTGACTTTCCAAATGGATGACGTACCATCCAATCCAGAGAGTAAAGAACGATTCTCCGAGGAGAAAGCAGATAAAATGTCAGTGTATAAAAGGGTCAATTGCCCGCAATGTGCCAAGTATGTTGAGCTGAGAAACGGCGATGACAAGCTGAAGAAAATGACTTGTCCTCGTTGCGGGAATCTCTACAGCATCACTGTGGACAATGCGGTCTACTATATTGACTACTCTGTCGGTTACAAGCGTTACCGTGAAAAGGTCGGGCCCAGCAAGACCTTCGCTGAAAGTGTGTTGGCTAAACGTCTGACTGAGATAACCGAAAATAAATTCTTTGATGTTCGGCGTGATGAAAAGATTAGGTTTGAGGACTTTGCGGATGAGTATTTGGATTTGCATTGCAAGGTCAATAATAAATCATGGCTGGCTTCTGATTTTAGGAATTTGACTATCCTTAAAAGATTTTTCTCCGGCAGGTATTTGCATGAAATCAACCCGCACTTGATAGAAAAATTCAAGATGGACAGAATAAAAGAAGGCGTTGCACCTGCCACGGTGAACAGGCAACTCGCTACCCTTAAATGTTTATTCAACAAGGCCATTGCGTGGCAAAAGTTTTCAGAAGCGAACCCGAAATGTCCGGTGCGGTTATTCAAAGAGAATAATAAACGTAAAAGGTTTCTTGAGCTGGATGAGGTGACCAAGCTTTTGGT
>JADFXO010000410.1 GCA_015233485.1 Nitrospirota bacterium | reverse complement strand
ATTAACACTGTCATAATGTCCGGAACGAAATCGACATTCATTCTCGTTTTAGTTGCTATATCGGTTTGCCTTTCGATTACACTCATTAGTCTTTCGATATCCCGTTGTTCTTCTTCAGCGGTTACGACATCATTTTTATCTTGAGTTTTTAGTTCACTGTCGATTCCTTCCGCATAAAGAAGGCTATCTGCATAAATAAAGTATGCCTTTGCCTGAAAGACGAGGATAAGCATTAAAACTACAATAAGTTTCGGAGCCTTAAATGTAAGACGTAATATGTTATAGATTGTCATCCTTCCAGAACCATAGACCGTACCCCTCTCAGAAACAAAAGGCTTTATATAGGAGAGACGTTAACCGCTCTTAAGCCCTTCTTGTCCGTTTCCACATCAAAGTAGACTTTTTGCCCTTCCTCCAATGACTTAAACCCTGAACTGCTAATAGATGAGTAATGGACGAATATATCCTTCCCGTCCGCATCATCTGTTATAAACCCATACCCCTTGCCACTGTTGAACCATTTTACTTTACCTTCGTGTAGCATATAGAAATTGCCCCCTCCATGCTTTTATTTTCCTTTCGGATGCTCAAAAATAACATAGGTGCGCTTAAAATAACAAGTAACGACTAAGGTGGCCAACGGATTCCCTTGTTTATTTCCCTCACTTACCATAAAAATACTGCTTACGTTACCCCGGTATCAGTAAACACTGGATTTCATCCTTTTGGAGGCATTTTCTCAAACCCATCTGTCCCTCCTCAGACTATTGAAACTCCCATTTATAGAATATTAATTATTACTTGACAATATATATTTATAAAACTATTTTACAATCCCATCATTGCATTCTTCTATAGGAGTGTGTTATATTAAACATGTAACTTTTATTATAAGTCTAAAAAGGAGATTCTATATAAGCCAGAGTTTCAAAATTATCAGCAACATCCCATCTTAGGTGGAATATATATAAAGATGTATGAGAGTGGAAGTGGATGCTTTCTTAGCATGACGGGTTAGTCAACTTATCACATAGAAGAATTCCCAAGGCACCTGCATATACGATAGGGATTATTTTCTATGCAAAAAGATAAGAACTTGACAGATATAACTGGATCATGTACGATGACCCACCTTTACGATGACAATATTATCGTAGACGATGGGTATCTGATGGAAGTATTAAACCTTAGCAAGAGTTTCATTAACCGCCATGCAAAAGCAATGGGCTCTTTTAATCGTCCCCGCAAATTCTTCCTAAAGCACGTTTTTTCATTTCTAAACGCAATTGCAGAAAAATCCTTACAAAAAAGTCATTCCATTATCTTGAGGAAGGACTACGCAAAGAAACAGGTTAATGAACTCTTCAACACGGTAATGAAAAAACAGGCTATGAGGAGACCTAAAAATGTCTGTTTATAAGAGGGGGGATGCCTGGTACATCAACATCACCATTAAAGGCGTAAGGATAAATCGTAGAGGGGGCAGTACGAAGAAAGAGGCTCAAACTATAGAATCTGAGCTGAAGACTAAGATTCGCCTAAATGACCTCCACGTAGAAGAGATAAGCAATAATGACATTATCTTTGATTCAGTTGCTGAGGAGTATCTCGAAACAGTAAAACAGGGGCGCGCTAAACGTACTCATACCTTGTCAATGATGGAATATAATAACCACATAAAGCCGTTCTTCTCTCATTATACGCTCAGAGATATAGGCGAGAAACTGTTCTTTGATTATCAGTCATTAAAAAAATCTAAGGGCTACTCGAACCGAACAATTAATATTCATGTAGGAATTATACGAAAGATTATTAATTTTGCCGTAACTCAGAAATACATCAAATCTATCAAGCTCAAGTATCCACGTTTAAAAGAACCGAAAAAACTTCTTGCTTTTGTAACTGAAGAAGAATACAAACTTTTGATAGACAATGTTATGGATGAGATGGCCAAACTGAGGATAATATTTGCCAGAAACACCGGATTAAGGCCTGCTGAATTAACATACCTTCATTGGAATGATGTTGTTTTAGAATACAAAATAGTCAGGATTCAGGCAAAGTCAGAATGGACACCTAAAACTGGCGATGAACGTGTAGTGTATTTGAATAACACTGCCATAAATATCCTTCAGGATTTATCCTCAAGACGGAGTAGCTCATGGGTATTTTCTTATACAGATACACCTGTGAAGTCTATCAAGAGGGCACTGGCAACAGCATCACGCCGGGCCGGATTAAATAAAATGGTAACACCTTACATGCTGCGACATACCTTTGCTACCCATACGCTTCTTAGAGGAGGGGATTTGATGTCCATAAAGGAGCAAATGGGCCATTCCGACATCAGGACTACCGAGAGATATCTTCATGCAGTTGTGGAGCATCAACGCAAGACTGTAGAACTCCTCGACATTTAAATTATTTTCTGCGATATCCTCTTGACTCTTGTTAATCCCGATATGATTAGTCCTGCCCACTCAACTCATCTGTAGCAAATGTTTTTCCCTGCCACTGTCGTAAAAGTCAAGCGTATTCCTGGTTAATGTACCTGATTAAGCTTCTATACTACTCATTAAAATTGATGACGACAAGAGTCAGGCGTATGCTCCCAATTATTTTTCATTTGAGAGGTCATACCGCTGTAAATCTGAACACAATTCTCCTCTGCTATTATTGCTTGGTATACATCATTTTTTTGTCATTTTAGGCCTTATGAGCAGCCAAATGTGTAACATATTCCATTCATAGGCTAAAATAGCACTTTTATGAATTCCAAAATATAGCCAATCTATTGGATATCGGTATGGTGGAAAATCCTGCTTTTCGGGTTGACTCCTAAAAATTTCTGCGACATTTTTGCGACATGAGTTTTTTTCTTTGGATGCCTTATCTCTGTAGAACCGCTTAGAATCTAACGCGCCTGGAGGGACTTGAACCCCCGGCCCACTGCTTAGAAGGCAGTTTCATATAGACGCATCCTCTATAAACCCTTGATTTTCCTTACTCTATAATAGCACAGCTCATCCCATTTTAGCACAATTTCGCATAAGTTTTGCGACAAATTCGCTACATGAGCTTTTTTCGACTCCGTTAAAATACATAAAAGTTTGGAATATATTTTGTAACCAGGTTCTGCCCAATTACCACTTTTCTCTGAAGAAACGCGGGCTTATAGATAATTTTGTTGATTTCCGTATCTGCAAGTAATAACAACGCCTCTTATAGAATACCTGGTGCGCTTTACCTAAATGGAGAAGTGTACAATGAAACGACTACATCAGAAAGGTAAAAGACTGATGCAACACCGGATATTTCTTTACCTGGAGATACATAAATTGACAACTTCTGCGTATCGCACTCATAATTATCTTGTAATGTTGGAAGCCTATTGTGGTTTCGAAAACATAGCACCAAACGCGCCAGAATGCCTTTTAATGATGTTTTGAGGCTTTACCCATATCTATCTTTAAGCCAACCCTCTTTTTAGCAACAAAGTATGAATCTGCTTTGAATTGAGTGCCTATCTATAATACCTAAACCAACGAAAAAACTTTCAGGAATTTTAAAATATTTTTTTATTTTTGATTCAACATTCGGAGCTTTGGAGATTCTCGTAAAAGTTCCGCGTACTCTCCCATATAAATCGGATGGCTGTTATATCGCGACAGCCTCAATGATAATGG
>JADFXO010000040.1 GCA_015233485.1 Nitrospirota bacterium | reverse complement strand
GAAGAGCCGCTTGCCGGACAGTAATAATCATATTGATAATCCCTGGCGGCGCCTGCCGTGGACTATCTTAATATCTCTGATTATATGGGCAGGCATGTTGTGGGGATTCGGGCTGATTATTAACACCGCGCTACCCCAACATCCCTTGCCGATGCCAAAACCAATAGACGCGCAGATAATAAAACTCTACACGCCTGATAAAACGGTTCCAACAGATACCCGCACTGGTGAGATAAAGAAAATGGAATTAAAACAGCCTAAGCAACCGGCACACCGGCAAGATGAACAGGTCTCAGTCACACCGGCACCTGACCCACAGCCTAACGGCAACACCGGCGAAGGCCCCTCTGCCGATAATTCAGACTCTAATGCCGCACAGATGAACGACAACGCCAGCGGCACATTATTTATAGACTTAGGATATCCCCACTAATTAAATCACAGGTGCTACGCCGACTATTTATTGAGGCAACGCGCCACGCGATACTAATGTGCGTTCGCGGCTATAAATGTGCGTCCGCATTGGCTGGCTACAAATAATCGCCGAGCTTCTTATCCATCTTACTGACGTGGGTTATAAGCCAATTGCAGAGGTGCTCTTGTAGCTTTTGATTTAAGTCCTTGCTTGAGCCTTTTCTCTGGTATTCTGTTTTTAGTCTTTGAAAGTTTGTCCTCAGGGTTTTGTGCTGCTTTAGGTGAGCCTCTGTGTCTTCCTCGTCGTAGTCGTACTGCTTCATGTATGTCTCTTCGAGGGTCAGATGGGTCTCAATATAACTCTCAAGATTCTTTATAAGCTCCTCGACAAAAACGCTCTCCTTGTTCTGCGCTACCGCCTCGACAAAGGCGTTCACCCTCTGAAACAGCTCCTTGTGCTGCTCATCCATAAGCTCAACGCCGACGGCCAGGTTCTCAGTCCACTGAAAGCTCATCTCACCTGTCTGCCTTTAAAAACGGCCTGGTCAGGTGGGGTCTCAAAATGGCTTTTCCTTGGTGCCCAAAAATTCTTAAAATAGAACTTGCCCTTTTCGTCGGTCATGTACTTATCCCAATTGTCCATCAGCTTTTCTTTGGTTAAGCGAAATGACTCCTTTGAGGAGTCTGCGTATTCATAATGTCCGGTCAGCACGATGGCCTGAAACGGGCACGCCTCGACACATAACCCGCAGAACAGGCACCTTAAAATCTCTATCTCATACCGGTCAACCACTTTTTCATGGGTCTTCCCCTCGGACGTATATATCGTGATACATTTAGATGGACACATAGCGGCGCACAACCCGCAGCCCACACACCGCGCCCTCCGCGTAAGGGGCTTTCTGACAAGGGCGTGCATCCCCCGAAAGCCCGGCCTTGATTCCCTTTTTTCCTTTGGATATTGCCTCGTGACGGGTTTTTTGAACATATAGGACATCGTCAAGGACATCCCTTTGAGAATTTCAACGAAAAACACTTTTTTAAGAAAACCCTTCCACCAAATATCCGGCTCTGCCTTCACCATAAGCTTCAGATATGTCCGCTTTTCAACAGACGCCGGCATATCTGGTGCGGGTACACTGGTTTCGACATCTTCCATCGTGATATAAATTAGCACTCTGTCTTACCCTCTGTCAAGATAAAAATCAATCAGCAGCAATTCTCAATGAGCGGGCAGAGCGCATGTGTGTGCGGCAATATTTACGCTGACATCAGAATATATAAAATTTTTCATGGCATATATTAAATTGAGACATGATTATGTTAATATATGCAGCGTTGAATAAATTGTAGCGTGAGGAGAGCGTAGTATGCCGACATATGAATACGCGTGCATGGACTGCAAGAGGCAATTTGAACTCTGGCAGAAAATGGGGACCAGCGGTGCTGTCTGCCCGTGGTGTAATTCGTCAAACACAGCGAAGCTGATGTCGCTGTGCAGCAGTACGTCGGTACGCGACGGGGCGTCTGGCGATTCTGGCCATTTTGGCGGCACATGAGGTGTTTCGTCTTGCTGAACCGTGGGTTCAAACAGTTTAAAAATATTGAGAGCCTCTTGATTACTTGTACAGTAAAAAATGTGTTAATACGAGGTAAGAGTGTCTAAGCGAGGTAAGAGTGTCTAAGCGAGGTAAGAGTGCCTAAGTGGGGTAAAAATGCCTGAGGGGGGTAAAATGCTTAAGCGAGGTGGATATGCCTAAGAGACTGTTACTAGCGGACGACAGCATAACGATTCAAAAAGTGGTGGAGTTGATACTATCGGAAGAAGACTTCCAGATCATTTCTGTCAACGATGGCCAGGAGGCGCTGGACAAGGTTGCTAAATTCAATCCTTCCATAGTGCTTGCTGATATAGAGATGCCGAAAGTAAACGGCTACAATCTCTGTAAACAAATTAAATCAAACGAAAAGACAAAACATATTCCGGTCATACTTCTTGTGGGGGCGTTTGAGCCGTTAAATGAAAATAGTTTTAAAGACTGCGGCGCCTCGGATTATTTAATTAAGCCATTTGAGTCTCAGGAATTTTTAAATAAAATAAACGCTGTATTAGGCCAATCTTCGCCAGATGCCGAAGTTACCACTTTCGACGAAAAGAGAAAATATGAGCAGCCGCTGGAGTTGGGCGAGTCATCGTTGATGGGAGACGACGACATAGAAGCGCTGTTAGGAAAGAACGCCATGGATGACACGGGGGTATTTGAAGAGGGCCAGGCTGCCTCAGAAGACAGCGGCGACTTTCAGAATTTCACGGACACTGATTTAACCACAAGGGAACTCAAGGATGTGCTTGATAGTCTGTCTGGGGAAAGCGGTGAAAAAGTCAGCACTGCCTCCAAAGAGCCACCGGTTAAGGAATCATCTGTTATGAACGATGACGATATAGAGGCCTTGCTTGCCGGGACAATGTCTGAAGAACCTTCAGACATCGACAATAGCTCCGCTCAGAAGACCGTAATTATAGCGGAAGAACTGCCCATTGAGGCAATAGTGGCGGGGGCTAAGGCGCAACCGGACTCAAGCTGGAGTGAGCAGACGCAGGACTATGAAACCTCCTTTGCCAGTGAGAACATTTTATCGGACTTATCGAAGCCCCCCGAAAAAGAAACAAAAAAGAAAGAGGAAAGGCCTCAGCCGGTTACTCCGGCGCCTCGCGCCCCTGAACCAGCCGAACCGCAGGTTAAGACGCCTCAGTTTGTGCAACCAGAGCAACCATATGTTGAGACGCCTCCGGCTGCCGCCCCCCTCGGTGGGCTGTCCGCGTTGTCTTCACACACAGGAAACGTACTGTTGACAACCGCAGACGTATCCTATATTTTGCATAGGGGTCTTGAACAAAAGGTTACGCAGATTATTGATGAAGGCACTATTTTGTCCATTTTCAAGGAATCCGTCAACGACTACATAAAAAATACTTTTAAGGATGTGTCCATAGGCCTGAATGATATGGTCACGGACTCGATAAATAAAAAGATTAGTGACGTAATCGGGACTATCAACCTTGAGGCCATAGTCAATCAGGTTATTTCCTCAACGATAAAAGGGATATTGGCAACGCTTCCCGCCGAGATTTTCAAGATGACACGCGAGATAACCGAAAAGGTCATAACCGGCGTGCTGCAGGACAATATTCCGGCAATAAAAAGGGATGTCGAGAAGGTCATTTGGGAGGCCGTTCCCGGCGTTGCCGAGCGTCTTATTAATCATGAGATAGAGCAAATAAAATCAGAGTTTATGTAAGCGGTTTGGATATTAACTGGATATATAATGAACCCATCAGTTAAAGAGATAGCGAAGTCTTACGAGCCAAAGGATGTTGAGCAAAAGTGGTATTCCTTCTGGATGGAAAACGGCTTTTTTCAACCGGCAGGCGATGGCAAAGAAGCCTACTCTATAGTCATACCTCCGCCAAACGTTACCGGGGCGCTGCACATGGGACATGCCCTCAATGTTACCTTGCAGGATGTCCTGTCGCGATGGAAACG
This sequence comes from Nitrospirota bacterium, assembly GCA_015233485.1. Lineage (GTDB taxonomy): Bacteria > Nitrospirota > Thermodesulfovibrionia > Thermodesulfovibrionales > Magnetobacteriaceae > Magnetominusculus. The sequence goes on along the minus strand of JADFXO010000040.1, from coordinate 14,890 downwards.
AATGAAAGGTTACAAGGTGTTGTGGATACCTGGCACAGACCACGCAGGGATCGCCACGCAAAATGTCGTAGAAAGACAGCTTGCCATAGAAGGCCTCAACCGTGAAACCTTAGGACGGGATGCCTTTATTGAGAGGGTCTGGCAATGGAAGGCGCTCAACGGCGGGCAGATTATCCACCAGCTGAAAAAACTCGGTGCCTCGTGCGACTGGTCCCGCGAGCGATTTACGCTGGATGAGGGACTTTCAAAGGCGGTTGTCGAGGTATTTGTGTCCTTGTTTGAGGAAGGCCTTATCTATCGCTCAACGAGATTGATAAACTGGTGTCCGCGGTGCTCTACCGCACTTTCCGACCTTGAGGTTGAACACGAAGAGTCTGAGGGCAAATTGACATACATTCGTTACCCGCTCCTTGATGAGCACGATTACATTATCGTTGCCACAACACGCCCGGAGACGATGCTTGGAGACACCGCCGTGGCCGTTAATCCAGAGGATGAAAGATATAAGGGCCACATTGGAAAACTATTGAGGCTACCGCTTGCGGGAAGGACAATCCCAATAATTGCAGATAAGGAAGTCGACCCTGCCTTTGGCACCGGCGCGGTAAAAGTGACCCCGGCACACGATTTTAACGACGAGGCCATAGCAAAACGCCAGTCGCCCCATCTTCCCTTCATTCCGGTAATCGGACAGGACGGCAGGATGACGGCTAATGCGGGAAACAAATATGCGGGCCTTGACCGTTACGACTGCAGAAAGGCCGTTGTCGAAGAACTGAAAGAAAAGGGGCTGCTCACAAAAGAGGACAAACACACACACTCAGTAGCCCATTGCTACAGATGCAGAACCGCAATCGAGCCCCTGCCAACCGCCCAGTGGTATGTCGATGTGGAATCCATGGCAAAAGACGCCATAGATTTAGTCAGAGGCGGCAAGATTAATATTATTCCCGATGGCTGGAAAAACAGCTATTTCTCATGGATGGAAAACATAAGAGACTGGTGCATCTCCCGTCAGATTTGGTGGGGACACAGAATACCCGTTTGGTACTGCGCCGATTGCGCCACAGACTCCGGCGTATCACAGGGACATTACATCCACGTGGTATTATTAAAGGAAATAAACGGCGTCACTGATGGCACATACGAAGAGCTTAAGGCCGCCGGGTGCAGCCACGCCGAGATTATCGCAAACGCTAAGACCTTAACCATAGGCATACAGGTAAGACCGTTTTCAGGCCGCGATGAGTTATCCGGGTGCCCCCAGTGCGGCAGCGCAAACATAGTCAGAGACCCTGACGTGTTAGACACATGGTTTTCGTCTGCCCTGTGGCCCTTCAGCACGCTTGGATGGCCTGATAGCACTGATGACCTGAAGGAGGTTTATCCAACGAGCGTACTGGTTACCGGGTTTGATATATTGTTTTTCTGGGTAGCAAGGATGATAATGATGGGGCAGAAGTTTATGAAAGATGTCCCGTTTAGAGACGTTTATATTCACGCCCTCGTCAGAGACGAAACTGGTCAAAAGATGAGCAAATCAAAGGGCAATGTGGTTGACCCGCTTTCGATTATAGAGAAATATGGTACGGATTCTTTCAGATTTTCACTTGCCGCCTTTGCCGCCCAGGGAAGGGATATAAAGTTTGCTGAGGAGCGCGTGGAAGGCTACCGCCACTTCGCCAATAAGCTCTGGAATGCGGCGAGGTTCATAAAACTTAACATAGATAAGATCATGCCCGATGGGATTGGTACGATAGATGAAATTAGTAAGGAAATACAGACACTCGACGCGAAGTCTCTTACGCTTCCGGACAGATGGATACTTGTCAGGCTTCTGCAGACCGCAGAGGACATAAATAAGGCGCTCGATGGATACAGGTTTAACGATGCCTCAAGCGCTGTTTACCAATTCATTTGGCACGAACTCTGCGATTGGTACATAGAGCTGGTGAAGACCTCCTTTGGCAGGAATTACCCAAACGCCGCACTGACTTTAAAATGCCTAATCTATGTATTTGACAATTCCCTGAGGCTGCTTCATCCCTTTATGCCTTTTATTACTGAAGAGTTGTGGAACTCTTTTCCTCAAAATAGACAGACCATCTCCCTCGCGCCCTACCCTGACGCTGTAAATCTTCATATAGCGCCGGATACTTACGCGTGCGATAAAATGTCGCTCGTGATAGACGCCATAAGCGGGATAAGAAATATTCGCGGCGAATTTAATATCGCCCCATCGAAAAAACTACATGTCACAATAAAGGCAGCCGGTGAAACTCTCCGCGATAACTTCGACTTTATCGTTGACCTTGCAAAGCTGGAGGCGCTCGAAATAGGCGGCGATGTAGAAAAAAAACCCGCCACAATGACCTCCGTCAAGACCGGCATGGAGATTTACGTATCATTAAGCGGCCTTTTTGATGTTAAGGCTGAACTTCAGCGACTGGGTAAAGAGTTAAAGAAACTCGACACCGCTATAGTGGATATTGAGGGGAAACTCTCAAACATGGACTACATGGACCGTGCGCCAAGGGCGGTTATAGAAAAGGATAAACTGAAATATTCTGAGCTGATAGAAAAAAGAGACCGTATCCAAAACAACATTGATAAGATAAAAAAACTGGATAAATGACCCATCATCTGGCGGCAATTCCACCCTCCGTGATAGATTCAATAAGAAACGCCCTGATTGAGGACATCGGCCACGGCGACATAACCACCACGCTGACAATAGATTCCTCCTCGCGCTGTGAGGCAGTCCTGACGGCCAAGGAAGATATGGCCGTTGCCGGGCATCCCTTTTTTGAGGCCGTGTTTTATATAGTTGACCCCGGCGTAGAGGTAAAGGCGTTAACAGATGACGGGCAGCTCATAAGTAAGGGCTGCCGCATCGCGTCGTTACGCGGCGGCACGAGGTCGATACTAACGGCAGAGCGCGTTGCCCTTAACATCATGCAGCGACTTTGCGGCATCGCCACCCTGACGCGGCAATTCGTAGAGGCAATCTCCGGCCTGCCGGTGAAAATCGTAGATACAAGAAAGACCACGCCGAATATGAGACACATGGAGAAGTACGCGGTAAGGGCAGGCGGAGGACACAACCACCGGTTCGGATTATACGACGGGATTCTTATAAAAGACAACCATATAGCGGCCTGTGGCGGCATAAAAAACGCGATAGAAAAAGTTAATAACGCCCCGCTGCTGACAAAGATTGAGGTCGAGGTAAAAGACCTTGAGGAGCTCAAAGAGGCCCTCGCAACAAATGTTGACGTCATAATGCTCGACAACATGGATACGGCAACGATGAGGCAGGCCGTAGCCATAGCGCACGAAACGCGAAGCGGCGTACGGCTTGAGGCATCAGGGAATGTGACGCTTCAAAACGTAAGGGAGATAGCCGAAACCGGCGTTGATATAATCTCAACCGGCTACATAACCCACTCGGCAAAGGCAGCCGACATCAGTCTTAAAATCATATAGCGCCGTTATATGTGGAGAAATTCATTAAGGCAATGCCATGAAAGCAGCGCCGATGAATCCCGTGATAGATCAAAAATACGCCGTCCGGTAACCGCTCAATCTTGGGTTTATCTTGACAAACCGTGTTTATTATGTTATCTTCAACTTAGATTAATGGAAGAGCCTGTCGACAAAAATGTTATTGTTGATTCGAACCCACAACAAGAGAAGCTGGAGGGTTACGATAGAACTCCTGCGTTTGAATCAGGCGAATATCCGATTGTCAGTGTTTTAATCAGATATGATAGTAGGAATATTTATGAGATAATTAACCTCTGTGTATTGTTCTGCTTGTTAATAATTATGTTTCCTTCCCAGTTACATGCCGAATGGGCGGACTGGATATTAGATGCCAGTCTATCTAACGAGTATAGGGATAATATAAATTATGTGTATTTTCACGATGAGCAAAAAAGAGGTTTCGTGACATCACCCGCAATATCCCTTGGCAGATATTATCAGTTAGGGGAATATACAAGATTAAGGCTTACGGCCGATATATCCAGCGAGATATTTAGTGCATTTCATAATTTGGACAGCGTCCTTGCCGGACCTTCATTTGTTTTAGTGCAAAAACTCGGCTTAGGCCACGAGATTCCCTGGATTTCCCTGAAGGGCTCCGCTTCATATCTTACCGTAAGTGACAGTATCAGAGACAGCATGATATATACAGTTGGTGTTAATGCCGGAGGATACGTCAGTGAGAGGATAGACTTGCAGGGGGGGTACCTATATACCGCAAGAAGGGGCAAAGACCTCAACGCCGCCGAGCAGGGTGCTTCCGGCCGTGTTTTTGATCTCAACAGCCATAAGGTTTCATTTATAGCAAACTTTCTTGTCGCTCCCAGTTTAGTTATCACTCCGGGTTATTCTTACAATACCGGTGATTTCGTCTCCTCAGCCGGTGCGGAGTATATCAACAAGCTGAAAAAGTTCTCCAAGGCAAACACTCTTGATCAAGCTTATGGAGAAACCATGTGGACATATAAGATGCACGGTTACTCCCACGAGCTTTTGTTTGGAGCCAGCTATGCCCTGACCGGACATGTATCGCTGAATAGCGATTATTCATATGTTATGGGACGTGCCAATGGGTGGAATTACTATGAAAACATTGTAAAGTTTGCTATTATGTATAGTTTTTGAAAAAATACTATATATTGGCATGAGGATTAGATGAAAAAAGATAATTGTTTTATAACTATTCCTGTGACGGCGGCATGTTTTTTCTTTATTTTAGTTTTAATATCACACTGTTATGGCGCGAATCTTAAAGCAGTTGTTACCGATGAGGCTGGTAAACCGGTAGAAGATGCGGTTGTAACGGCAACTCCCACAACTGCTACTGCAAAAGATGTAAAAAAGCCGTCAGATGTTGTTATTGACCAGGTTGATAAAGAATTCATCGCCTTTGTAACTCCTGTGCAGGTGGGCACTACCGTGATATTTCCCAATAACGATAAGATACGCCATCATGTTTACTCTTTTTCTCCTGCAAAAAAATTTGAAATTCCTTTATATCCTCCCGGTGTTGATGCCAACAACAAAGTGCTTTTTGACAAACCGGGTGTGGTAGTTGTCGGCTGTAACATTCACGACTGGATGAAGGCATATATCTATGTTGTGGAGACACCATATTTTGCGAGATCCGATTCTCAAGGCAAAATGATCATAAATAATTTGCCTGAGGGTCAATATGATGTAGCCGTTTGGCATCCATCCCTGTCGCCAAAGTCAGAGCAAACACTGAAGGTCTCCGTGGCCGGCAGCAATGACAACGATGTTAAATTTACTGTGCGCCTTACACAGCAATGGCGCTCAAGGCGCGCCCCCACATTAAATGGCGGGGGGGGACTTTATCACTGAGACGAGTTTTTTTTCACCATTTTAACTCAAAGCTTCTTTTTTTCTTTTTAACCCTCATAGGCCTCGTTCAGCTCGTTACGATAGTTTTCATAGATACTGTTGCGATAGATAGCGCTAAAACCCAGATTTATGAAAACCTCTCCGTCGGCGGGCGTGTGTTTACAGAACTTATGAGCAAAAGAGCCGGGCAGCTTGCTCAAATGACTCATCTTCTGTCCACGGATTTCGCTTTTAAAAACGCTGTTGCAACCTCCGACCACGAAACAATCATCTCAGTACTGGAAAACCTGAAAACCCGCGTAAATGCCCATATGGTGATGCTCATATCATTGGATCGCACCGTTTTGGCAAATACAATGCACCCGGAAATTGAAAAAGATACGCTGCAAGTGCCTGAGGCGTTGACTGAGGCGGAAAACCATGGCGAGGCATCGTCAATTGTTACAATAGATGGAAATACGTACCAGATTATTATAGTGCCTCTTCTTGCTCCCGACCCTATTGCATGGGTTTGCACCGGATTTGTAATAGATGACGAGCTGCTTGTTGATCTAAAAAAACTTATCTTAGCCCATATAAGCATTATAAATACGAACAAGACAGAGAGTCGGCCTGTTATCGCATCAACATTACCTAAACAAGCCTCTCAAGCCCTGCTTAAAGCTATTTATAGAGTTGACATCGAAAAAGTAAAGCCCATGGAGGTAAGCTACGGAGGTGAAAAATACGTTACGGCAATAACTACCTTGCAAAATGCCCACGGTTATTCGATTATCGCGGCTCTTCAACGCTCTCTGAACGATGTCCTCAAACCATTTTACAGGCTAAGAAGGGTTCTTTACGTGTTCTTTGTCCTTACACTGCTTTGTTCAATTCTTGCATCGCTACGCATAGCCCGAAGTGTTACCAGGCCGGTAAGCACTCTTGTGGAGGGTGTAAGAGAAATCGCTAAGGGTATCTATAGCCATCGGGTTGAGATCAGGTACAGGGATGAGATAGGTGAGCTTGCCGAGGCCTTTAATATGATGAGCGTGGGACTTGAGGAAAAAGAACTGGTGGCCGACCTGCTCGGAAAGGTCGTCTCGGCGCCTATTGCCCATGAACTACTAAAAAAGAAAGTTGAACTTGGTGGTGAGGAACGGGAGGTAACCATATTGTTTTCTGATATCAGAAATTTCACGACAATAAGCGAAAATCATCCGCCAAAGCAAGTCCTGACTCTGTTAAACATGTATATGACCGGGATGAGCGCTATAGTAGAAAAATACGGCGGTGTTATAGATAAGTACATAGGAGATGCAATAATGGCTCTTTATGGTGTTCCTATTGCTAACCCCGACGACCCCGACAAGGCACTTAAATCGGCTATAGAAATGATGGAGGCTCTAAGCGGGGTAAACATAGAAATTGAACAAATGGGCTTTGCGCCAATTGACATAGGTATCGGGATAAACACGGACATTGTGTTGGCAGGAAACATGGGCTCCAAGTCCAGGCTTAACTACACTGTCATAGGGGATGGTGTAAACATCGCCTCAAGACTTGAAACTCTTACGAAAAGTGATGAGTATAAAGCAAAAATTATCGTAAGCAGCACTACCCTCAATAAATCCAGGGGAGACTACCTGACACGTTCTTTAGGTTCTGTAGCCGTTAAGGGTAAAAGCGAGAAGATAACTATTTATGCCCTGGACGGCCTGGCTCCTAAGGATCATAAGCGCTCAAATGAGGATTAGGTAAAAAATGAGGAAAGTCCAATGTTGGGTTTATCTGTCGGGTTTATCTTGACAAATTGTCTTTATTGTGTTATCTTCTACTTAGATTTATGGAAGAGCCTGTCGATAAAAATGTTAGTGCTGATTCGAACCCGCAGCAAGAGGAGCCGGAGGGTTACGATAAAACTCCTGCGTTTGATTTAAGCGAATACCCAATTGACAGTGTTTTAATCAGAACTGATAGAAGGAGTATTTTTGAGATAATTAGAAGAATACGAACCGATCAATATATCTTAAATCCTGATTTTCAAAGAGATTTCGTATGGGATATAGAGAAACAGAGTAAATTAATCGAGTCTGTGTTAATGCGTATTCCCCTGCCTGTATTATATCTTGCGGAACGTGAAGACGGCAAAATTGTAGTTGTCGACGGTCTTCAGAGATTAACCACTTTCAGCAATTTTTTAAATAATGATTTATCGTTAAAGGGCTTGGTAGGAAAAAATGATCAATTGAATGGTAATAAATTTGACGGCCTACCACCAAAATTGCAAAATCGGATAGAAGATACAAGTCTTATTTTGTACATAATTGACTCCAAAGTACCGGAAAGGGCAAGACTAGATATTTTTGAACGCGTAAACGGAGGGGTTCCACTTACAAGACAACAAATGAGAAATTGTATTTATATGGGTAAGGCAACGAAATGGCTTAAAGAACACGCTCAAAGTGAGTCATTTATAAAAGCAACCGGAAACAGTTTTGACTATAGAACCATGCGTGACAGAGAGTGTATAAACCGTTTTTGTGGCTTTTACCTGCTTGGAATAGAAAAATATGTGAGTATGGATGACTTTCTTGCTAAAACGCTGAGACATATGAATAAAATGAGCGACGAGGATTTGAAAAAGCTTTCTGAATCTTTTCTGAATAGCATGGAAAATAATTATTTAGTATTTGAGAAACATGCATTTAGAAAACATTCGAAACCTGATCAAAGTCGAAGTATAATTAACGTATCTCTTTTTGATGTATATTCAGTTTACTTGGCTAAGTATACGAGAGAACAGGTTAAAACAAGGGCTGATATGATTCACAGTAAATTTTATGAGCTAATGGGAAACGAGAATTTTACCAATTCTATATCATTAGGTACGAATGATAAAAGAAGAGTGTTAATGAGGTTTGAATGCGTAGAAAAAACTTTTCTGGAGATTTTTAGCTGATGTTTACTGAAATATATCTTGAATATTTTAAATGCTTTGAGAGGCTTAAACTTCCTCTTGCGCCACTGACGTTGCTTACTGGCCTTAACTCATCTGGCAAGTCGTCAATACTTCAAGCCCTGACATTGCTGCATCAAACAGTTATTGATGATGAGTGGAGTTATGCTCTCATTTTACACGGCTCTGTTTTGTCTTTAGGAAATGGTGGTGAAGTAATCGACAAATTGAAAGGAAGGAATGAGTTAACTATCGGACTTAGTACCGACCAAGGTCAGTTGTTGTGGACATTCAGCGTTGATGAAAGAGAACGAGTAATAATTCCTTTGGTAAAAATCAAATGTTGTAATTTTACAGAATTCGGGAATATATATGAGGAAATATTAGATAAAGGCATATTATTTCTTTTTCAATATATCTCCGACAATAAAAATAAGGAAATGTATGATACATTTTCTTATTTCAAAGAAACAATAGAGACTATAATGTACATATCGGCAGAAAGGTTAGGACCAAGGGAGACATACTTGGTAAGCACACCTAAGCGGCACCTAAGCGTGGGTACAAATGGAGAGTTTACTCCATGGTATCTTTATGAGGATTACTATGCAAGAGTGAATTCAAATATGTGTATTAAAGATAACCCACCGAATCTTGGTGCCCAGGTGAATGCCTGGATGAATGAATTTTTCCCCGGTTCCGGTTTTGTTGTCGAGCAGATTGAGGGAACCAACCTTGTGACATTAAGAATATGTTCCAGCAAGGGTGGTGATTATCACAGACCCCAAAATGTTGGTTACGGGCTTACTCATGTATTACCTATTCTAACGGCATGTTTAGGCGCTGAAAAGGGGAATACTATATTAATAGAAAGCCCTGAGTCCCACCTTCATCCGGGCGGGCAAAGTAAGATGGGGGAGTTTTTGGGTTTAACCGCAGCGTCAGGCGTACAGGTAATTCTTGAAACTCACAGCGACCATATTTTGAACGGTGTGCGAAGGGCAGTCAAACAAGCAAAATTAAGTCCCGATGATGTGGTCATCCACTATTTTAACCGTCGTCCAGATGAAGATGAAACTGATATATCGCAGGTAATTTCACCTGCGATCGATAAAAACGGCAATATACATGAATGGCCAAAAGGCTTTTTTGACCAGTTTGACAAGGATATGGAGTACTTTGCAGGTTGGGGTAAATAATTGGAGTTTTTTTTAAACGAGCTATCGCTTGAATGCCAATTTAATAATGTAAGTGAATTTTATGCCGCAACCAATGAGGTTTTCAAATGCCGTTCTTTAATCAATCGCTTCGGATATATGCTTTATTATAAAGGAAACTTGTCAGATAAATTGGTTTGTCATGACACCACGTTTCGCGGTGCAATTCAAGCGCATCCTGATCGAAACAAAAAAAGTTCCATTTTATCATGGATTACAAAAGAAGGCCCATTTTGGGAAATGGAACCGGTTCAAACTGATTACGATACATTCAAACTACATAATATAGATGCCGATATGATGGATAGTTCACTCGTTGAGGCGGCAAAACGTAAATATAATCAGATCGATTGTAATACGGTTAGTTACAGCCCTTCCAGCTATAATAGTACGCCCATAGAGATACTGATGGAAAAATTGAGCAACGGTTTAAAAGAACAGATAGAGGTTGAGAACTTTTGGAAATTTACCGTACTATCTGATTTTCTCAATAAAAAGGATACCGATAGAGTACAAACATGGGATGGACTTATTCAATGGGCGAAAAGGAACTGTACGCATCTTTTTTTTGCTGATTATATATTAGAAAAATTAAATCCATGTCCATATTCACAGGGAATTGCATCGAGGGTGCAAGTACTGCTGAAAATATTAGACGAATTAAACATGTGTATGTCTGATAAGACGGGCAATAGTAAAAAAAGAATAGATGAAATATTTAAACAATTTTTTACTGGAGGGGATGAAGCCACCTTTACGCCGGAATCATTCTCCAACAAAGAGAAACATAAACAAAAACTAACATTTAAACATCCCGAAGGAGGCACAGATTTATTTTGCCACTATCATGGGAAAATCAAAGAGAGGCAATTTAGAATACATTTCAACTGGCCTAAACAAACCTCTGATGAGAAATTATACATAGTCTACATAGGCCCTAAAATTACTAAGAAATAGTTGTTTAAAGTAATCCAATAAAAGTATTATAACGCTGAAAGTGGAATTTTTATGAGGGCAATGACATGAAAGTAGCGCTGATTAATCCCGGGACTAACCAGAAGTTCGCCGTTCAGGAGCCGCTTAATCTTGGGTTTCTGGCGTCGTATCTCCAGGCCAACGGCGTTGATGTTATGATTATTGACGAGCTGGCAGGCCAGGACATCGCGCGTGAGCTGGGGCTTTATAAACCGGACATCGCAGGACTTACCGCCACCACCCCTCTGGCCGACGACGCTTACAGGGTTGCCGGCATATGCAGGGAGATGGGTGTTTTTACCGTCATGGGCGGGGTTCACGCAAGCGTCATGCCTGATGAGGCGCTAAGGCATGTCGATGTGGTTGTCAAAGGCGAAGGTGAGGTTGCGTTGCTTGATATAATAAGAGACGACATACGCGGCGGCATTATCTCACGTCCATATATAAAGGATATAGACTCTATCCCGCCACCCGCACGCCATCTGCTTCAAATGGATTTTTATGTCAGGTCAAAATCGAGAACCCCCCACAGCTACCTCTATTTCGTCCCAGCCGGGGCAAAGACCGCCTCCGTATTGACCAGCCGGGGCTGCCCATATAGCTGCATCTATTGCCATAACACGTGGAGAGGTACGCCAACCAGATACAACAGCCCCGAGCGCGTTGTCTCAGAAATCGCCGGCATAAAGAAAGACTATGGCGTAGAGACCATATTTTTTATAGAAGATAACCTGTTCGTCAACAAAAAGAGGCTTAGGGCTATCTGTGAACTGATGATAGAAGATAATCTCAATGTGCTATGGGGAGGAAATTCGAGGGTTGACAACATAGACCCTGAAATCCTCGCGTTGGCAAAGAAGGCGGGCTGCCGGCAAATCACCTTCGGATTTGAAAGCGGTTCGCAGCGTGTACTGGACATATTGAAGAAAAAGACCACCGTTGTGCAAAACAAACAGGCCATAGAGCTGTGTAACGAGGCGGGTATAATCCCCCAGGGGACGTTTATCGTTGGAAGCCCAATGGAGACGCTGGAAGATGTAAGGCTTACCATGAAGTTTATCGAAGAAAGCAACATAGAGAGCGCGGGCATTTGCATCGCCACCCCATACCCCGGCACACAGCTTTGGGACTGGGCACAGGAAAACAACCTGATGCCAAAGACATACGCGTGGTCGGACTTCGATTATCTCAACACCCCGATTAATCTATCCCCCGCGATACCGAAAAAAGAACTGTTGCGGCTTATAGAAAAAGTTAACGTCCTCCTTGCGATAAGACAAAAGGGCAGAGTAAATGTGCTCAGTGCCATAAAGGGCATCGTCAGGGAACCTTCTAAGGTATTTACGATATTGGACTCCCTGATAAGAAATCCGCATCTTGTAAAAAATCTTACTAAAAGGTTCATCGCGCAGGTATTTTCGCGTCGGCCAAAAAGTTTCGTTAAATAGTTTGACAAAATATATTCGAGAGGAATAAACTTAGTGGATTCGAATTTATCTGGAGGCAAATAGATGACCAAAGTACTCGACGAGTTATGTATCAACACGATAAGGATGCTTTCAATTGATGCAGTACAGAAGGCGAACTCAGGGCATCCTGGAATGCCGATGGGCGACGCCGATATGGCATACGCGTTATGGACGAAGTTCTTAAAGCACAATCCATCGAACCCTCACTGGTTTAACCGTGACAGGTTTGTGCTTTCGGCGGGGCACGGCTCGATGCTGCTATATAGCTTACTGCACCTGACCGGTTATGATATTTCATTAAACGATATAAAGAATTTCAGGCAATTCGAGAGTAAAACCCCAGGGCATCCCGAGTATAACGTGGACACAGGGATAGAGGTATCCACCGGGCCATTGGGCTATGGTTTTGCCGTTGGTGTAGGGATGGCGATGGCCGAGCGCTATCTTGCCGAGACATTCAACAGGCCGGGTTTTAACGTGGTAGATTACAATATCTATGCCATAGTAAGCGATGGCGACATAATGGAGGGAGTTTCATACGAAGCGGCATCAATAGCCGGGCACCTGAAGCTTGGCAAGATAATATATTTGTACTCTTCCAACAATACTACAATAGACGGCTCGGCGGATATAACATTTACCGAGGATGTCGCAAAGAGATTTGAGGCCATGAACTGGCATGTCGAGCAGGTCGATGGTTATAAACTTCCCGCAATAGAAAAGGCCCTCGCCAAGGCAAAAGAGGAAAAAAAGAGGCCCTCTATAATAATAGCGACCACGCACCTGGGCTATGGCAGTCCCAACAAGCAGGATATTTCCGATATCCACGGCGCCCCTCTTGGAGAAGAGGAGGTCAGGCTGACGAAAGAGCATTTCGGCTGGCCGCAGAAGACTTTTTATATCCCGAAAGAGGTTACAAAACACTGCCGTCAGGCGGTGGACAACGGGAAAAAAGAAGAGGCCGAATGGAATGCCCTGTTGAAAAAATACAGGTCGAAGCTGCCTGAGCTTGCGGTGTTGTTTGAGCAATTCATGAGCGGCAAGCTAAACGGCACATGGAAGAGTGTCCTGCCTCAGTTTGACGCCACAAGCGGGATGATAGCGACGCGCAGCGCCTCAGGAAACGTACTAAACGCAATATCCGAGGAAATCCCTAACCTGATAGGCGGCTCTGCAGACCTGTCGCCTTCCAATATGACTTATTTAAAAAAACACGGACGCTATGGCCAGTCCAAGGTAGGCAGAAACATCCACTTCGGCATAAGGGAATTCGCCATGGGGGCGATTCTTACCGGTATGGCATTAAATAAATCGCTAATACCGTATGGCGGGACGTATCTCGTGTTTGCCAGTTTCATGTATCCCGCGATAAGGATGTCCGCGCTGATGAAGGCACACGTCATATACATATTGACCCATGACTCAATAGGAGTGGGAGAGGACGGCCCAAGCCACCACCCGATAGAGCAGTTGACCACATTGAGGTTGATTCCGAACCTTCTGGTCATCAGACCCGCCGACGCCAACGAAACCGTCAAGGCGTGGGAGATAGCCATGGAGTATGAAGGCGGCCCTGTGGCTCTGATTCTGACGAGGCAGAGTGTGCCGGTTCTTGACAGAAAGATATATGCCTCAGATGAGGGAGTTCGGCAGGGGGCATACGTGCTTGCCGATTCGGGTAGGGCGCCGGAGCTGATTCTCATTGCCTCTGGCTCGGAGGTTCATCAAGCCTTAGGGGCGTACGTCCAGCTGCTCAAAGAGGGCGTTGCTGTCAGGTGTGTAAGTATGCCTTGTTTCTCATTGTTTGAGAAACAGTCGGCAGAGTACAAAGAATCGGTACTGCCAATCAGTGTGCATAGACGCCTTGCCATTGAGGCAGGCTCAACACTAGGCTGGTATAAGTACGTAGGGCTTCATGGTGATGTAGTAGGTATTGACGCCTTTGGAATCTCAGCGCCGGCAAAGCAGTTGTTCGAGCATTTCGGCTTTACGGTGGAGAATGTCCTTAGACACGCGCGCGCGCTTTTAGAGAAATAGTTAGACCGGCGGTGCCGGCTAAAATCATAAGCGAGGACAGGAGCTGTCCCATTGTGATTACCCCTGCGAGCATTCCGAGTTGCGGGTCAGGCTCTCTGAAGAACTCGACTGCCACTCTGAAGACGCCGTAGAGGGCTATAAATGTGCTTGTAAGGGCGCCGCGCCGTGTGCCGAGCCTGTCTTTAGTAATCCACATAATGGAAAAGAGGACAACGCCCTCAAGGAAAAACTCGTAGAGCTGCGATGGGTGCCGCGGCAGCGGCCCGCCCCCAGGGAAGACCATTGCCCACGGGACATCGGTTACGCGCCCGAAGAGTTCGGCGTTAATAAAATTACCCAACCTGCCAAGTCCAAGACCGATAGGAACGGTAACGCTAATCATATCGCAGAGCATAAGGAAATCAATTTTTTTAAGGCGGCAAAAGATGAACCCCCCGGTAATCGCCCCAATCATTCCGCCGTGAAAAGACATCCCCCCGTGCCAGACAGCAAAAGCCTCAAGAGGATCGCCAAGGTAATAATCAAGGTTATAGAACAATGCGTATCCAAGCCTCGCGCCAACAATCAGGCCGATTACGGTAAACAGATATAAGTTTTCGAGGTCTTCGCTTTGGAGTGAGATGCGGCGGCGTTTCAGTTGATATCTAACGAGGTAAAAAGAACTCACAAACCCAATCAGGTACATAAGTCCGTACCATCGAATCTGAACAGGGCCTAATTTTATCAGATAAGGCCGTATTGAAGGATAAGCCAGCATAACCACAGATAATCTAACATAACCTAACGAAAAAAGTAAGGGAGGGGCAACGCCACGGTAAATTTGTTCTCCATCAGGCAAGTGCCGTAGAAGCAGAGTTTTTTGA
>JADFXO010000409.1:3243-3697 GCA_015233485.1 Nitrospirota bacterium | reverse complement strand
TTTCGCCAATGGAATTCTGAGCCCCTGAAAGATGAGGACATACAAGTCTCAACCAGGCTATTGAAGGAGAGAATGGATGAGAAAGTGCAAAAGATCAATCCAATCGTAACGGTGCCTGTCTCTGAGCTGAAACCTGACATTATTGTCGTTGGCGACACGTTGGGCGACCTTAGTGAAATGATAAGTTGCATGAATATAGAATTCGATAAAGTCGGTCCCATGGAAACCGCAGATTGCGATGGAATCCCATGCAGCATACTTTATTTAAAAAAACTTTACGACTACATGGATGATCCTTCAGAAGGTAACCTTCATGAAGCCAATTCAATGTTCAAGCTATTCATGGAAATGTCAGCAAGAAACAGAAGAGTTGACGAATTAAATAAACTTACATATAACGAGTTAAAAAATAATGAATATATGCATTATATAGCCAGAAACGCTGAAAAGAAAT
>JADFXO010000409.1:0-3210 GCA_015233485.1 Nitrospirota bacterium | reverse complement strand
TACGGAGATGGCTCTTAGAATTTCAAAAGTGTGGTACATAACCATGCCGTTTAAAGGGGGGGGCAACTATTTGAAATACATAAAAAAAGCATCGTTTTTTATGCTGGGAAACAACGTATCCCCCGATGGCAGCCCGGAGATACATTATTACAAGCTGAAGTTAGCCGATGATATCCAACGCAGCGTTGATCAAGAAGTATCGCATAAATTTAATTTACCGTTTATCGATTTAAGCCATATTGTTGACTCTGAACTTTCAGCGTTCCCTGTGTCTGCATATGTTGGTCTTGAATATTTCTATGATTTTGAGCATCTTAAATATCGTGGAAGTGAATTGCTTGTTGATCTATTATTTTAAAATATGCAGGATGAATTTCAACGGCTTTCTCTTTCTCATGGAAAAGTGACAGAGAAATAAACTGATACTGTAATTATTTATCTATTGGCTTTTATTTAACGATAGCTTTGCTGTCGAAATAACTACGTGTTCACCTGTATAAGGGGGTAGCTCATATGCGTCTCAGAAACAGAACAATATCTTTTGCCGGAATCATAATTTTAAGCAGTTTCCTCGTATTTGTTGCGGATACTTCCGCAGCCGATAGTATCCGTGAAATAGCGAATATCATTAAAGAGGAGATGGTATACCCACGGGAGTGCAGATATATACTCCCGGCTGTTATTCCATCAAAAGCACATGATGTACGAAAAAACGAAGAGTTCCTAACTGTTGCTAAGAAACTTGAGATTATGGGTATCGTAAAACTAACCCAAAAAGATGGAATTACGAAGATAGTACCGGATGAAAATAATTACGATATTATCCAACCGAATTTTAACGCAAACTATGAAGTACTGAGCATTGACCTCATCTTAGGTACATGGGGCATAGCTGTTACAGAAGTAAAAACAATAATGTCCAAAACAATAGCGGTTGGACAAAAGTCTTTAATAAAAAGAACACGCCTTTATGAACCTATTATGGGTGTTTTAGACGATGAACAAAAGAAACTCTACTCCGCTACACCGATGGAATGGGAAATAGTAATGGAAAATGGTGATAATAAAGTTAAAGAGAAACAGGTTAAGATCACCGAAACATCGCGATAGAAGGTACAATTGAAAGTTTTTCATTCTGTATACAGAAGTTTCATTTTTGTGACCATCGTGATCTGTCTTTATTCCCTTGTTGCAAGCGAACTCATCTTCTTTTTGTTTAAAGGGGATTTTTATGCAAAAATGAACAATCACAAAATCACTTCCGGCAATACGAATGAGATGAAGATATACAGAAAGCCATTCTCCGTTCAAAAAGGAAAACGATTCCGCATCCTATCCATTGGAGGCAGCACTACTTATGGCGTGGGGGTCAATACTACCTTTACATGGCCGCATCTACTTCAAGAAAAACTGGATAATAATTTCCCAGGGAAATATGAAGTAATTAATCTTGGCATAAAGGGAGGACATCTTGAGGAGTTTATTCAGAACTATTATGCCTCGTTAACTGAATTTATATCAAAAGGAGACTGGGATAATAATTTGGTTAATGGGAATTTAAAGGTGCCTCATGCTGATTGGGGCTGGAAAGACTTGAATCCTGATTTAATTATAATGGCACCTACTATTGCCGACATGATGAGCGATTTCGTTTCTGAACGAAACCGTATGGCTGTATTTGCCCAATACCTGCTCCATCTGCTTGATGGAACATGGTTCAGCCAAAATGCGGCAATTTGCTTTTATATAAGCAAAGAACTGGCCACAATAGATTTTAACAACAGGAAAGAACCCACGAATGAAGCACAGAAACTCGACCTCATACAGAGGGATTATAAAAGCCATCTTGAGCAATTCATTAATTTGTGGAGAAAAGATATTCCTATATATATCGTTGGGTTCCCTGTCCTTTTTAAAGCCACAGACGGCAAAGACAACGTTGAAAAGGCCGCGCGTTACTGGAATATCCAGGACAAGGCCAATCTCTATAAAAATGCGGCTCTCTTACCCAAGTTTGTAGATATGGGGCAAAAGATTGAAACAGCTATTGCCATTAAATACAACATTCGCCATAAAGAATTGGGCGAAGAGATAAGAACGCTTCCATTTAACGATAGATTAGAATATTACATGGACAGTGTTCATATGAAGTCAAAAGGTACTCAGGTATTGGCGGAACAAATATATGATTATCTTGTTTTCAATAAGTTTAAATAAATGCTTAATTACAAACAGAAAGGACTTTAAGTGATTAAAAAACTGACGTATCCTTTTGACGTAGAGTATATCCTGCGAAAGAAACGCTCGATAAGAAGAGAGCTCAAAGCGGCGCTTGATGAGCGGCGCCGGTGCAACGAGCATATTGTTTCCATTAAGATAGCAATCTTAGGCGGCTCTACAACATCTGAGATAAAGGAGCTACTGGAATTGTTTTTGCTTCAGGAGGGCATAGAGCCTACCTTTTATGAATCTGAATATAATAAGTATTATGAAGATATAATGTTTGATAATGAGGAACTCAGACGTTTTGCGCCTCATATCATCTACATTCATACAACGAACAGGAATATTACCGGCTACCCTGACGTTACTGACTCTCCTGAGACAGTCGAAAATAAATTCTGTGCTGAAGCAGAAGCTTATACGGAGTTTCAACAATATCTCAGGAAATTAAATGCACGTGGAGTCCTGCTTGCCGTTTGTTCAAAGAATGACGAGAATGTTGCCCTTGAGAGATTAAATCATAGAAACGGCATATTACGACCGGACGATTTCGTCGTGATTAAAGCGAATTGGCAGCCTAAAGACGCCAACATATGCGAGATAGTAAAAGAGATAAATATTACTCTGGATAGCGTAGTCTTTCTCGACGATAATCCTTTCGAGCGGGACATTGTCCGTTCACAACTCCCCGTGGTTGAGGTGCCCGACACTTTAATGGATGAGGTAACCAGATATATTGAGTGTATTGACCGTGCGTGTTATTTTGAACCTGTTATTTTATCCGAGGATGATATAAAAAGGAACGCATTTTACCAGGAAACACAAGAACGTTGCACGCTGCAGAGCAAGTTTGCGACTTATGAGGAGTTTCTAATCTCCCTTGAGATGGTTGCCGAGATAAACTCTTTTAAGCCAATATATCTCGATAGAATCGTGCAGCTTATCAACAAAACTAATCAATTCAACCTCACGACTAAAAGATATACT
>JADFXO010000408.1 GCA_015233485.1 Nitrospirota bacterium | reverse complement strand
AGGAAGGCTTTTATTAATAGAGGCGATATTTAAATTAATCACATGGCCACATGTGGTACTTGTTCTTTCACTGGTGTTTATTTTTGTCTTTCGGAAGGCAATAGCTGGCTTAATCGGTCGGACAACAGAAATCGGGAAGAAAGGACTTACAGCCGCACCATCTACTGAAACACAGCTTCAAAAAACAGAAACTGACACTAAAGCAGTTCAGCAGCTTCTGGACGCTGTTGGCAATTCAATCGTAATTAATGAACAAGAAGAAATCATTAAAAAAGATCTAAAAGAAAAGGGATTATCCACTGAAGGTCCAACTGTCAAGGTTCTTATAAAGCACTTGGCTGTAACCCAGCTATTGCTGGCGTTTGAATATATACATAGCTTTATCTTTGGAAGCCAAATATTTCTATTAAAAAAACCCAACGAAGTAAGAGGACAAGGAAGTACGGTAGAGTTCGTTAAAGATCAGATAGAATATGTAAAACATGTACATCCTGAACAATTGGGTGAATGGTCCGCTGAGAAATACCTTGCTTTCTTGTATGACAGATCTTTGATTGTGCATCAAGGCTCACGTATTCACATCACAGGCTTAGGTGTTGAATATCTTATTTGGATAGCAAAAAGTGGACGCAGAGAAGATAATCCACTTTAAAGCTGCTTATAGTAACTCCATTGTCAAGGCAAACATTTAACATATTTAAGTTACAGTCTGTTTTTTATTTTTCTCTTTAACAAATAGAGAATGTCCTCTTGTTCATTGTAAAATACCATTATATTTTCCCTTAGCCGGCTATATTGTTCTATCCTCCACAGTTGCAATCTCAGCCGGTGTGAGGCCATAAAGATCATAGACCAGCTTGTTTATCTCAGCTTCAAGACCGGGAACATCAGGGTTATCGGGGGTAGCAAGGATTTTCTGGACACACTCAATAATCTGGGCTTTTTGGATTTCGGAAGCAGTCACTACTGGAAATTGCTCCATAAACATAGCGCTCGGTTCAAAGAATCCGCCTCGCAAAAGTGGAAGTGTCGACACAAACCATTGCATGGCCAGTTTAGAGTTAAGAATTGCCAGTAGATAAAGATCGTCAGTCGGAATAATAAAGCATTTTTGATTAGTCAAAATACCAGTTGTGTCAAATGCAAAAATGTTAGTCTTGGTAATGTTAGGATAGATAATCTTCGGTTTATCGAACTCCTTGTAATAGGCGATGTTATCCTGAATCTCGTACCACTTATAAGCACCAGGCTTGCGTCCGCGTTTCTGCTTTTCGGGGGTCTTGGGTTCTAAATCCTCACGGAATAACTCCAAATGTCTTTTTATTGCTGGATATTTGTCAATGTCAACGCCTCTACGCGTAAAAATCACATAAAGTCCTGCCCATTCGGCCTTCCATTTTTTGATGTCGCGTCCCCGAAGCCAGGGCCTGATAAGCTCATCGCTTTTAGGGTCTTCGGCTATCAGCTTTTCACGTGTGGCTGCATCGATTACAAAAGCCTCGTTGAGACCGGTTAATATACCGCGATAAAAGCGCCCCTGCACATATTCGGCAAGTGGTACTCCCGATTTACTCAACTTGTTTATCAGTTCCAGGACAGGAGGTTCCTCAAGATTCCAGCCTTCTGCTTTAAGAGCCGTAACGGGCATTTTGAAACCGATGGTTCCGATTGTCCCATCGATATTGGCAAGTTGTTCCCCTGTTGTGAATGTTGCGGCTAAGGCATTATCATTTTTTGAAGGTTGCCTTTTTTCGAGAAGAATAACGGCAGGATATGTAGTCGCATCGAAGATCGGTAAATCGCAGAAGTCTATGACTATCTTAGGCGTTGCTTCGGTCATCATTAAAGTACGGGTGTTTTTACCGTAACCTGCCCTCATAAATTTGTTGGGAGCGATAAAGCAAAGATGCCCGGATTGTTTTAGAAAGTCAATACCGGCTTTGTAAAAATATGTGTATATGTCTGCCGTGCCGCAGTAAAATTTACCAAAGCGTTTCGATAATTGCGGTTTTATCGGCTTAATGGCTTCATGTCTGATATACGGTGGGTTAGCAATTACCACGTCAAATCCTTCCTCGACCCCGAACATCCAGTTTTTATTGAAAAAAGGCGCCGGTTTCGAATCGTCGAAAGGGTCCCATCCAGTAACCTTAGTTGCAAACTCGGCATCGAGGAGCTCCTGCCTGATAAGTTCAAGAGACATCTTGAAAAGGTCGTCCTTTATGGTATTGAATTCCTCCTTAAGATGATCCTTATCCTTTTGATTGAGTGCCGACTCAAAGTATTTATGCCTGACGCCACGCAATTCCATTAGTTTTGCTTTAAATTGTTGCAGGAAAATCCCGCCCGTCTGCCCCGTCTCAAGCTTATCGATAAATTCGTCATACCCAAGGTCTATCAGGGAATTCGCGGTAACAAACTTAAAATCGAGGTTCGGCAATGGTTTAATGTCCTTAGGATTTTCGTCCACAATCAATGACAGCCAGCATCGAAGCCGACTTAACTCGGTAGCCATAGGCTGAATATCGACGCCATAAATTGAATTCTCGATGGTCTTGATTTTAATATTGTAGAGTGAATCTTTTTGGCCTAACTCCTGCTTTAATTGCACGAGTTTCTGGAGCATGCTGATGGGAAAAGCACCTGAACCACAGGCGGGATCAAGTACTTTAATGGAATTTAGCTTATCAAGCAATACTTTGCATTGCGGTTTCAGAGGATCGGAATCCGAAAACGTTGCCGTATGAACAAAATCCTCGATGGCACTATCGGATATAGCGATAGCCTGTGCCTCAATATCCGTATTCGTTTTAAGATACGCTATCAGGCTCTCTTCGACCATGAAGTCTACAATCTCCCTCGGAGTGTAATACGAGCCGGTAGCTTTTCTGGCCGACGTGCCTGTCTCCGGGTTTTGTTCCGCAAGAAGGTTTTCGAATATCCTTCCGAGCATTTCGGGATCGATGGCTCTTTCGGAGCTTGAAGCGGAGTTTTCGTCTATCGTAAAATTGTATCTTTCAAGGGTTTTTCCGAAAAAATCCATGAACCAGTCATCCGATATATTCAGCGCCCAGTTTCCCTTATGATCATGGGGCTGGGGTTCAAACAATCCGCCATTTAAAAAGGGATAGTCTCTTATAGATTCGGGAAGGTCTTTTCTTCGCTCTTTGGCAGGTGTATTGAACACGTCAAAAAACATCGGCTCAAGGATTACACGATAGTAGTTCGCCTCAGAGCGCACCGCCGTTGAAGACAATGCATTATCAAAAATGATTCCCTTCTTTTTTAAAAACCAGCAGAAAATGATCCTGCCAATCAGTCTGATAGCAAACTGAATACTCTCTTGTTCATTTATCAATACGCCTTTGCACCGCGGCAGTTGATCTTTTACGAGTGAATCAAAGACAATTTTGATTTCGGCATAGAACTTTTTATTGACAATGGATATATCAAAGGCTTCCCATATTGCCTTCCACAGCCCGGAGGGCTCTTTGAGCTGTTGAAACAATCCGCTGGTATTAAACTTTTTTTCGACCTCTTCAAGGATATAATCATACGTTTTAAACCATTTTCCGGCCTCGAGGGAAAGCGTCTTGAGCCTTATCTTCCTGCCTTCTTTGCCTGAGATGACAATTTTCAGAACGTCGGCGCTTTTATTGCCGAAAACCCAGATAATATATCTGTCGGCGGCAGGACCTCCAAC
>JADFXO010000407.1 GCA_015233485.1 Nitrospirota bacterium | reverse complement strand
CACTTCAGAGGATAATAAAATATAATGTGTTTTTCTCAGCCGTGCGCATGTTGCTGTTGTGCGGCATAATGGTGCCGGTTGTGATATTCATAGCGGCGGAGGCGTTTGCCTACACAGACCTTTGCGGCCATACATGGACACAGCACAAGAATGCCGGCCTGGGGTCGAATAATTATGGACAGGGATATTGGTGGAGGATAGTGTCGTCAGACAATGGGACTAGCCTCGCCGCGATAGAATATGGGGGATATATTTATACGTCAGGCGACGGTGGTGACAGTTGGACAAAGCAGATTAACGCAGGACAGAGGCCGTGGTACTCAATTGCGTCGTCTGCTGATGGAAGCCGCCTTGCCGCTGTTGACAGTGATGGTTCTTATTTAGGACATGTTTGGACTTCGAATGATTATGGCGTGACATGGAGCAATGATAATGTCACGTTTGGCAGCATCATACCCCAAAGTGTTAACTGGGTGGCGATATCATCGTCAGGCAATGGGAAGGCCCTGCATGCCCTGGATTACGATGGTAATGTTTTTAACGGTGTATCGGCAGATGGCGGTAACTGGACGTGGACTGAAATCGACAATGCTACGTTCATCTGCAAGTCGACGATACCCCGCTGCCAATTTTACTCAATAGCAACATCACACGATGGAAGCCTCGTGGTTGTCGGGACTACAAACGAATTTCTTTATGAATCGGCTAACGGCGGTACGTCGTGGACCAGAGATGTTGAAACTACTGATGAGGCGAAGCGATACTGGTGGAGCCTTGCGAGGCCTTTGCTCATAAGCTCTGAAGGCGGAGCCAGCACACCTGCGGTATTCGGGGTAGATGGCGTTGGGGGGAATGTTGTACCTGAAGATGATGAAACTCACATAGTTAACATGGGCAGCACAAACCTGACATCTATCTCATGGTCTGATTATCTTGATGAGAATGCCGGTACTCAATTATATTTTGCCGTTACCGATTTTGGTTTTGGCGGCTCTGGCGGGTATATTTATACTACGCCTACTTACGACCCGACGCATGGTTTCGGTACATGGACAAAGGAAGCCGGCTTGTTTGACAAGGACAACGCAACCAAAAACGTCAGCAAACAACAGTGGTCTTCAATTGCGGCAGGGACCTATAACGATGAAATTATGCTTGCCGCCACTACTTTTGGGGGATATATCTATACCCGTACGCAGGACCATCCATCTTTTCCTGTTATCATTGACAATAGCACCGGCACTGGTAAAGGGACGGTGTACTCCTCATCCGGCCCAATAGCCTGGGGGCCGCCGGTTTCAAACAGCACCAACATAGGCACTGCTATTTATGCCTGCCCAAATTACATAACTCTGACGGCGATACCAAACACTGTCGGCAACGACGAGTTTGATGGCTGGACAGGGTGTGATAACTCAACAAGCGGTGCGAAATGCACCCTGATGATGACATCGGCTAAGAATATTTCTGCAGTATTTGGCAATGCAAGGACCGACCACGTAATGACTGTGGCCGTAACGACGGACAACGGTACGGTAACGAGCAGCCCCACGGGAATCTACTGCACTGGTGCGGGAAATTCCTGCAACTCCAATTTCCCCGATAATTATACGGTAACACTTTCGGCAACGCCGGATACCGGTTATTATTCAAGCTGGACAGGGTGTGATAACGCAACCGGTTACCAATGTTTTGTTACAATGTTGTCGAATAAATCCGTATCGGTGGCGTTTGCGGCAGCGGCCTTTTCTTATTCCCTAAGTGTCAGCGAAACTGGAAGCGGCACAGGGACAATTACAAGTTCCCCATCAGGGATAAGCTGCGGTTCTAACTGCTCTTTCACCTATACCTCCGGCACGTCTGTAACACTTACGGCAACACCTGACGCCGGCAGTAGTTTTTTAAACTGGACAGGGTGTGATTCGACAAACGGTTCACAGTGTACCGTTTCGGTGTCGTCTGATAGATCCGTATCGGCGGCATTTACAGCAGGGCCGTTGTCTTATACCTTATTTGTGGCAAAGACTGGAGTGGGTACCGGGACAGTTGCGAGTTACCCATCGGGGATAAGCTGCGGTTCTGTCTGTTCCAGCTCTTTTTCCACCGGCGCTGCCGTAATACTCACGGCAGTGCCTGGCGCCGGATTTAGTTTATCAGGCTGGACAGGGTGTGATATCACAAGCGGTTCTCAATGTACCGTCACAATGTCATCGAATAAAACCGTATCGGCGGCATTTTCGCAATCAGCCGAATTTGGTACCGCCGCGTCAGGACTTAGCTCTGTGTACAGTCAATACGCCGCGTTGTTTGGCGCTAAATCAGGTAGTGTAACGGCAGGAACATCGGCAAGCGGCACGTACTATGTCCAATGGTTTACGAATGGCACGGCCATAATAGCGTGGACGGATGGGTATATATATTACTATCCCGGCAGCGGTTCGTCGATGTCTATGGGAATTACATGGAAAACAACGAGCGATTCTGCCTTGGCGGCCATGTGGATAAACTCTTTCTATAGCCAATATGCGTCATTTTTTGGCACGGCCTCAGGGGGAGTGACCGCAGGGGCAACGGCAAACGGCACGTACTATATCCAATGGTATACGAATGGTTCGGCAATAGTGGCGTGGACAGATGGATACATGTATTCCTATTATGCCGGCAACACGTACCCTTTTAGTATGCCATGGAAAATAATCAGTGCTAATGATAGGGCAAGCGCGGGGATTAGTCAGGTATATAGTCAGCATGCCTCTTATTTTGGCACTGTATCCGGAGGTGTAGTAACCGTGTCATCATGGAACGGCACATACTACATCCAATGGTTTGCAAATGGTACTGCCCTCTTAGCGGGGGCTGATGGATATATGTACGCCTTTGATGGAACTAATTGGTACAGCTCGGGGGTTACATGGCAGACAACCACCCTTTATGATAAGGCAAGCTCGAAGATAAATTCCCTTTATAGTTTATCCAGCGGTTATTTTGGCATAAAATACGGGAGCATAACCGGAGGAGCAATGGCAATCGGCACATACTATATCCAATGGTTTATGAATGGTTCGGCCATAATAGCGTGGACAGATGGGAATATGTACTATGCCGACAGCACCGGAAGCTGGCACTCTTTTGGGACAACATGGAAATAGGCTGCGGCCTTTTAATCTGCGGGTAGTATATGCTCGAAAAAAATATCGTCCCTGATCCCCTTACACAACAAAAACGCGACCACTTCGGCGGGTTTAAAGAACAGCCTCAACTGCCAGAGTTTTTTCTCCGTGGGGGTAAACTTCTCATCGGGTTGGTCTCCTATGATTGTGCTGATTCGTTTAATCGTGTCGTCGTCGTATGTTTTTATGAGTTTAAGTCTTTCCAGAAGCACGTTTGAGTCGTGAATATTGAGGAGAAACCTTCTCACGATGCTCTTAAGTGATTTGAGGAAATCCGAAGACGCGGAGGCCCGCAAAAAAGCGGGTATGTTAAGGAGATACGAGCTGATTTCCTTGACATTGGGGAGGTTGCCGAGATACTTAAGCTGAATATTATACTTTGTGCTGCAGTGGCTGAGAAGAGTGTCTACGAGATTGTTGGACTCTGCGGCGCCGATTCTGTTGAGGACGAGGCATGGCCTGAACTCCGCGCTGATTTCGTTTACGAGGGGATAGGCCGACGGGTCTGTTTGCATGACCTGCTCAATAAAGGCATTAAGCATAAGGGCG
>JADFXO010000406.1 GCA_015233485.1 Nitrospirota bacterium | reverse complement strand
CGCAAACATCTTTTTTATTAACGGGAGCAGTTACAGGCTAAAGGATAAACTTAAAAACATTAACTAACCTCTTAGAGAGGGGTCATTTTTAATTGCGTAAAGGGGTCAATTGTCTTGACTATCTACACTTCTGCAAGTTGGTTAAATCAGATAGAGATATGGTTTGGTATTCGTACACGTAAGACACTTAGAGGTGCCAGCTTTAAAAGTACTGATGACATAAAGAGGGCTATTGAAAATTTTGTAAAAGCGTATGGTCCTACGGCAAAGCCGTTTGTTTGGAGAAAAAGAGAAGTGCGTGGATCACAGTTAAGAAATACTATCGCTAACTTATGCAATTAGACACTATCGTTGTGCCGTGTGGCTATCTTGACGTTTAAAAATCAGCTCATCTGCATTTAATGCTATCGTATTAATCCATCATACTGGGCATGAGTTCCAAGCCAGAACCACAGAAGACCTTCATCGATTGCAACAGCCAGGGCTCTATCCTCTTTACCCACTCTTATACACCAGTATTCCTCAACTATTTTCAGGATAGAGAAGGATGATGTGGATTTTCCTTTAATAAGTCAATAATCTTATCGGCTAATTTCCTGATATGTGCAGGAAGACTATCATATCAGTCCCAATAAGACTTGCCGGCATAATGTTTCATATCTCTTTACATCGGCCATTTTTATAATCTTTAACTGCCCCGTCTGAGACTTTCTTCAATCTGCCTGACTTTGCGTCTTCCTCAAACTGCCTGTCCCAGATCCCGGCATCGAATTCTTCAAACCAATCCCTAAGCTTGGATAGTTCGTCGCTCGTCAAGCCAGTTATGGCTTCTTCAATATCATGTAAAGTTCTCATTTTGCACAACAACACTTGTCAGGTAACATGTTGTAACAGTTACCTAAAAACTGCTTCCGGTATATCTATAATTTCAACCTGACTATCTTTGATTAGTTCACTATTTAGATTTATCATATCCTGAGCGCCAACTACCAACGATTTTATTAACTCCTCTCTCGTTCTTTCCTGGGCGTTGACACCAGGAAGATCGATTAACCACCCAATCCACCAGTCGCCAGTTCTTTTTATAACGGCTCTACCTTTCAACTGTTGCTCCTTATTATAACGATATCCAAATCCTTACAAATTTTGTAAGCCAATTCTTCTACAATTTCAGAATGTCTCGGCACCTGTGTTTTCTTGCCATCCTTTTGAAATATCGAATGTTTTCTTCCTTCTCTAATCAACGCCGCTCCGTTGTCATGAAGATGTTTTAATAGTTTTCTTCTTTTCACTCATTATGCATTTAACGTTTTTATTAAAACTCTCTCATTGAAATGCGGAACACTCCTAATTTATTTAGAAGTTATTCCCATTTATTATATAATTCTAACATAGAGCGGGCTGTACCCGCAACCCAAAAGACGAAGTACAAAAGAAATTAACCACGAAAAACACGAAAAAGACGGGGCCTTTGCCACACTGGTGTCTTTGTACTTTCCCTGAAAATACTCCCTATCTATTTACTATAACCGGTGTTGAGGTCGTCACATCGGAAGACTCCGGTGTGTCAGCCTCACGGCGTTTATTCTCGAAAAATGCGTTTACCCTTTTGTCCTTGCCTTCAAAGTAATCCATGGGTGTTCAGCCTTTTTCTTATCATCAGGGAATTTTACTGCTTGAATTAACGCAGATACTATTTGATTGCAACTTATATTAATCCCTTCCTTTTCTCTATAGTATTTTGCAATCTTTTCAAGCTTTTCCCAATCTTCGTTTGAAAAAAGTATCTCATTGCATTTTTCTCCGGTTCCTTCGAGTTTACACTGGCTATCAGCAGAGCGCAACCTGTCCACAAGAAACTGCCTCAAAGAAAACAGAGAAATCGGGCCGCGTCTCACGTCTATGTCAACTTTAGTATCTTCAGCACCTAAAGCTTTAGCAATAACATTAGGGTCAACACGCCTTTTGGTTGGCCCAGTATCTCTAATTTTTCCCGACATTTTGCTTACCTCTACTGGTCATATTTCCGAATTCTATAAAACTTACCGTCAAACTCAAATACTACCTCTCCTTGATCCGTTTCCCTTCCAAACGTATGCAGATATTCTCTAAGTAGCCCGATATTTTCTTCAAAACTTTCCGGGTCGATAAATGTATACATCATCGTAGTTTTTTCCCGGATAATATCTTTGCTCTCAGGGTTCAACCATGTGCCATCTGCCGGTGGCATCGAGGTTGAACCTCCCCCAATGGATGTCAGCACTTTTTGTGCATCTCTAATCCACCTATTCATGTTTCTTATTTCCTCTCCATTTTTGTTTTTATTGGGAATGTATAAAGTTAATACCTGTTCTGATGACTCTTCTGAAGCCCCTAATAATTCAAATAAGTTCAAATCCGTGCTATTATCGACCATATTCATGTTTCCTTATTATAAATAGCCTATCAACAATAAGAATACAGAGATTATAGGCCTTCTTTGGTTATTTCTCGGAAATTCATGTAGGCATACAAATGTACTCATTATTAACAGACCACCACCCAATGTAATTATTTGGTACACTAATTACAAATCCTCTATTTTAAGCTCTGTATATTTTGCAATACGTGCTAACATCCGCGGACCGATTTCCTCATTATCATGAAACGCAAATACATAATCAGGATAATCAGGTCGCGAAAGAATATGATGCGAACTACTTTTATGACGCTTAACTTTCCAATCGATACTTAACAATGCCGACAACACTTGTTTTGCCTTTACAGATGGCCATTTGCTCATGCCATTATAGAAAAGAGTTCATCCATATCTGAAACCAGCTCCATGTTTTCAATACGGTCGGCTATAATTCTCAACACCAAAGCCTTGACACGAACAATTGCCTCATCGCGGGTGTCTCCATACACAAGCGCACCTGGAATGTCCTGCACCTCTGCAATCCACCGTCCATCTTCTTCCCGATCAATCTCAATCGCTAAATGCATAGATTATTATAAACGAATTGTTTTAAGAGATTCAAGGATCAAACGGAATCAAATGCTACGAATCAAATGAATCAAATGGGGTTGAATCTTCATTGTTTACATTTGAAGAAAAAATTATCACGAAATTCCTGACTCCACTGGAAAAAGTCTGTTTCCATTCCTGCCAATAAGTTCTCTTCGGACATCTCCCTCGCCACTCTGTCCCATTTGTCTTTGTTCATAGGCCAACTTTTTGCTTCATCCTTCTTGTCTCCAAAGATAACAGTTAGCTCTTAGCCATTGAAAATTTGGCCTTTTCCAACAACTCGACAATTCCCGGTATGAACCTGACTTAAATGGTTTTAGCCAATTAAACCCCTTCTATGACGTCATGATGTCCTACTTTGTACAGGCTGTAAAGGTTCCCATGCTTTTTAAATACACAACGGTAGGACTTGTCAACGTAAAACTCCCGGTAATCCGAGAAGGGTGCCCGGAGTTTCCCTTTAGGAGAGTAATCTGTTTTTGTAGTTTCTTACGGACATTGGAGGGTAGCGCATCATAGCTTGGTAGAAATTTAAGGTCTATTGCGATCTCTATCATGTAGTAACTCAAGAAAATCGTCTATCGTGTATCTTTCAAATTTTCCGGTTCTGAAATTCTCCTCGGTTTCTTTAATCTGTTCCTGTACATCCTTTTACCAGAACCACGCCTGAGACTTTGGGATACTGACAGTTGGCTCCAGGACGAGTTTCCCGTCTTCTATCGAAACACAGAG
>JADFXO010000405.1 GCA_015233485.1 Nitrospirota bacterium | reverse complement strand
TTAGTACAATGCCCTCGACAATATTTGGGAGGCCGGCAACGGCGCAAAGCTTTTTCATCATCGCCGTTATCAGTTGGAGATACGACTTTTCCGTGGAAAGACCTCTCACCCGATCTTCCAATCGGGCGAGTTCGTCTTTCATTTTGGTGGTACATTCTGGCATCGCACTATCTCCCGATCAACCGGTATGTTTGTAACTGCCGAATTCGTATGCCGCTTCCAGCATTGCCCGTATATTGTCCGGTGGGATTGGAGCCGGCATTAACAGTGTGCCAAAGAAAAAGCGGCCGCCAGGCATACCAGCGTCGATTATTCTTTTAACTTCCTTCCTGATCTCTTCCCTTGACCAGCGGATGAGTTGTATATCGTTAATGACGCCCGCATAGAGCGCCCGTCCGGCTATGATTTCCCTGGATTCGGCGACATCCTCTAAAGGGCTTGGATAGTAAGTGGTTATCCCTGTTTTTTCCATGACCCGGCCTATCACCTGGTTTATACGGGCGCTTGCGCCAAAAAATACCACACCCGCCGTACCGACGTCTTGCAAATCCCTTTGCATCCACGGAATGGAAAGCTCTTCGATTACTCTCATGGGTAAGAAATCGGTCGAGCAAAAAGGGGCAGAATAACAGAAGATGTCAGCCCCGGCATCTTTCAGGGCGTTGAATTCCTTAACGAAAAAATCCGAGCACTTTGCCAGCAACTCGTCGCGTACCTCCCGCGGGCCAAGGAACAGTAATTCCATCCACTTATCCATGCCCATCAGCAGGGCGGGCATCGTCATCGACGAGGTTATGTATGCGAACAAAGGGATAGACCCTTTCGTCTCGTCTTTCAGTAAGCGCAGACACTTAAGATTCTCCGCAAGAGCCGGATTAGATTGCAGATTTTCCGGAATCGTCAACCTATGGATGTCGTCGTAGGTCTTTATTACGAAATCATCCACGTTTGGGGGGCCGTCAGAGGCGTACAGGATTTTTTTGCATCCAAGCATTTCGGCTTCCCTGGCGACATAAAAAAGGCTCCAGAGGTTATCATATCCATATTTCCTCTGCATTATAAGCTGTCCCTCGGCTACGTGTTCACCATTTGAATAATACTCCTGCAGTGACATTCCCAGTTCCGCCGCACCTTGGTCTATAAGATGGCAAAAAACGGGTATACGGTCGGATGGAGCGCCGGTTGCCGCCGCATATAGCCTTTCCATAGGTGTAATCACCTTTCCACCTCCTGCGGTAAGCGTCTCTCATTAATAAGTGCCTCTTTAATAAGGCCGGTTATTATTCTGCCTGCGGCAAGGGCGTCAGGGGCACACGCGTCGGCTCCAACCTGAATGTACAGTTCCGGGTCAAAACGGTACGGTGCTCCGCCAACGATGATTTTAATACTGTCCTGAAGCCCCCTTTCCTTAAGTATCTGTCTCACCTTAAGACACCCATTGTCCCCGCGGGCAGTATGCAACATCATAGAGGATATGGCGATAACCTGGGCGTTATGGGCGACGGCTTCGTCTACAAACCGCTCAGGGGCAACGTTGAGGCCAAGGTCAACGACATCTATCATGATGGCCTTCAGGCACCCGATTAAAATTCTCTTGCCGAAGGAATGCACATCGCCTGGGGACGTCCCTACAACGACGGTACCGATAGCGGCGGGTGGGTGTTTGAAAGACGAAATCATCTCTTCGCATACGTCCGCCGATATCTGGGCTGTCATAAAATGCTGGGCGATATTGGAATTGAGTGTATCGTATAAATACTTAGCCATCCATTCCATACAAGGGACAACCACTTTAAAAACGGCGTCTTCAGGGGAAATGCCTTTTCTTACAGCGTCGCGAATGACACTGAGGGCTTTATCGTGGTCAGTGTCGATAAGGGCTTCTTTATAAAGAGTGAGTACTTCTTCGATCATATCAATCCCCTCCTTCAGGAGCTGATTTCAGCGAAGCTACTTATTTATATTATAACATTATTACCGCTTTATAATTCTGCCATGTTGCGACATAGGAAATTTGCACCTGCCGATATGAAGGGTTTTCGAGGGCATTATCATCATTTATAATACTGGCAATCCATTGTTCTGTATTATAAAACAATAAATACTTATCGTAACGACTTAATATTACGCGGTATTTCCTTTATTAAACACACCTTCCCCTATTTATGCCAGAGATTGATTCCTTTCACCTTCTATTTTAGCCATACAATGAGAGGCTAAAATAAAAGTCCTCATCCTGATTTCTTTAAAAACGGTCTTTTCTCAGAACATAAGCCATATCCCTCGTCTGTCCTATAATAACAAAGTATCGGAAGATTCAGCCTGCGATTCCCAACCGTATAATTTCAGGTGTGTCAAGCCAATTTCAGAACTTGGGCCTCACTCAGCTATTGATTTTATAAGACCCGTAGATTATTATAGTGGACAGTTGGCAGATGATTAATAAATAAACATAAGAAAATGGGAATTGTACAAGCCATGGACATTGCCGTATTTTGCATAACACACAACGGCGCGGCGCTTGCTAAGAAAATAGCCGCCTCCACGCCGGCGGATTTGCACGTAAAGACCGGCGTTTTAACAGAGGCGGAGGGTAGCGCGAAGGTGCATACCTTTGATTCTCTGTCGGCCCATACGGCCTCGGTATTTAACCAATACGGTGGGCTGGTCTTTGTTATGTCACTGGGGATAGTGAACCGCGTTATTGCGCCCTTGATGAGGAATAAACTCGAAGACCCTGCCGTTGTGACCCTTGATGAGGCCGGAAGATTTGCCGTCAGCACCCTGTCCGGGCACGAAGGCGGGGCAAACGCCCTGACATATCTGATAAGCTCAATAACGGGGGCGCAGCCCGTTGTAACCACAGCAACCGACTCCCTGAGGATTTATACGTGCGGGGTTGGATGTGTTAAGGGCGCAAAAAAAGAAGCCATCACCGCCGCCATTGCCGAAGGCTGCAAAAAAGCCGGCATTGCCACAGATAACCTGCGCTGCCTTGCCTCGGCATGGGTAAAAAGAGATGAACAGGGTCTGCTTGCCGCCGCCTCCGCATTGCATCTCTATGTAAGATTTATCCCAAAGTGGATGATAGATATGTACTACGAACGAAACACCACCGCCGTGAAATCCGACATGGTCTTCAAGTCCATCGGCGTCTATGGGGTTTCTGAACCGTCGGCCGCCCTCAGTGGCAGCAGCTCAAGGCTGGTTCTCCCAAAGACCATCTTTGACGGCGTAACCGTAGCCATTGCAAGAGAGACGCTTTTCCCGGGACCTCAAGTGCCGCAGATCGATTTATCAACAGATAAGAATGGCCGCGGCCGTATCCTCATCCTCGGCGGTACTACCGAGGGCGTCAATATGGGATACGAATTGTTAAAGAACGGCGAGGACTTCCTCGTCTCTACCGTTACCGGGTACGGCTTTAATCTGTTTAAAGAGAAGTTTGGCGATAGGGCGATTTTAGAAAATTTCACTACGGCCGACTCTCTGAAGAGATTCATAAAAAAGCACTCCATCACAAAGATAATCGACTGCACCCATCCCTATGCAGAGCTAATAACGCCGCTTGCGAAGTCCGTCTGCGGAGAATTGAAGCTCGTCTATGAGTCAAAGGTGCGTGATACCGAGTTTGACAACGAATTCCAGTACGAAAAACTCTACTATGTGTCTTCGCTTTCTCAGGTCATTGATAAAATCCTCGCCCTGAAGGTCAAACGCCCATTGTTTACCACCGGCTCAAAGGAGCTT
>JADFXO010000404.1 GCA_015233485.1 Nitrospirota bacterium | reverse complement strand
CGCCTCCATTGCCTTGGAAAGCGGCACGCGCTCTGAAAGAAAAATTATCTCGACATCCGGCCTGATTGTCTTAATTTTTTTAAGAAAATTGAGACTATTGATATTCTTTAAATTAAAGTCAGACAGCACGATATTGACCGGTTCTCTGTTTAATATCTTGTAGGTCTCCTTCACGGAAGACGCGGAATATAATTTGAGTTTTTTTCTCTTCAAATAATTTCTGGCCTTTTCCCAAACCGCCCTCTCCCGCTCTTCTACAACCAGTACGCTTAGCTCCACGCGTGTCTCCAACTATTAGTAGATTAAAATGACAATGCCATAATGGCACCGTATATGAAATTTATCTGCTTTATTATGCCATTTTGACACTGTTTGCAACGCGGCCAATCACAATATCACGTTATCAAAGGGTCATTCATTCAGGCATATCCTCATACCGGCCTCCACGCCTCCTCCACTATCTTGTAATCCCCCGGACAGCCGCTTAGTATTAGTGTCTTGATACCCTTGTCTCTGACACCCCCTGACGTGTATTCCTGCATAAATGAAACGACGACTTTCATGGGTGAGACGGCCTTCAGCTTTACATCTGTGAGGTTGATTGTTATAGCTTCAGAGTTTTTGAAGAGGCCTTTTTTGTGAGCCTTCCATTGTTTTATGTCCATATTGTCTGACTTGAATGAGCCGCTATAGCAGGAGATGTACTTTTCTATGTCTTTGGCCTGCCATACGGCCTGCCATTTATTGACGGCAGAGATGACGTCTTTTTCTATAAACGGTTCCACCTCCAGTTTCGTAAACTCCTCGGCGACGATTTTGTAGCCGCCTTCTTTTCCGGCCAATAGGTAGAGCCGCTTGCTGCCGTAGGACAACACATCGCCGGCGCAGTAGAGCTGGTCGAAGGAGTACATGAGTTTAGTGGAGTTTTCTTTAAAAATGTTGACATTAGAAACGATGATCCTTCGTTTTGGGTTGGTGTGCATGAGCTGCTTCTTTTTGTTCAGATAACTCTCTGCAGAGAGACCGTTATAGCTCCTAAATCCGGCGTCGAAGTATTTTATAAACCCCTCGAAATCGCCTTTTTCCCATGATGAGATAAATCCTTTAAATATATCCATGTATTTTTTTTTGCGTTGTGCATAGTCCGCAGGGCTCAGTAGCTCAAGGCCGTCAGATATGATTACTGGTGTTCCTGATAAAATGTCAGGTTTAAGATTCGCCAGGTCGTTGTTTGATAAGGAGACGCAGCCCTGTGTTTTTTCGTTATTTCTTTCCGCGCCACGGCCGTGTATCCAGACACCGTGGCCGGTTTTTCCCTTGTTTTTATCCATTATATTTGGATAATTCAGCATGTAGGCGCCATCGCCATAGAGGGTATTGTCGAGGTTTTCTGGTGGAATAAAGCCTGTGATATAATAAAATCCTTCAGGGGTTCTGTTGTCTCCTTCTTTGAGCTTGTCGCCGTCGTTTCTGCCATGTAAGACACCATAGCTTTTCGTAATCCTCGGCATGTTGTCTTTGACTTCCACTATGTGCAGTTCACTGGTATGTTTATCTACAAGCAGGACGTTAAATGTGTTTTTGGTTTCAGTAAAAATGTTGCCGGAGAGGGACTGCGCACTACCTGCAGCCGCAACAGCCGCGCCAAACAATAGAAGCGCCAATGACACGGCAAGCGCCGATTTCCCAATTAAACAGGGCAAACCTCTGCAGGGCGTCACACAATATTCCCCTGAAGGAGTTTGATTACACACGCAAGGGCAACTGCCGCCACTAATCCGATAGAAGAGGACACGGCGGTTATTGTCACGGCACCGGTTATTGTTGAGTCGTTAACAGGTTGCTCTGCCCTGCCGATATATGGTTTTTCGACCAGTGTGCCACCGTAGTATGAAGGGCCTCCAAGTCTTACGCCAAGCGCCCCGGCCATCGCGGCCTCCGGGATGCCGGCGTTTGGGCTTGAATGGTTTCCGCCGTCTCTTAATAGGGTCATCAGCGCACTTATGAAGCCGGCGAAACGGCCTGCTGACGACGTCTCCCTTGTATCTCCGATGCCTTTGCTCATCACCTGATGTCCCCCTGACCTGTAACATAACAATTTCACAACAGTAATTGCAAACACCGCTATAACAATAACAATACCGGTCAGGCGCGCGGGAATGTAATTAGCCAGGTCGTCAAACCTGGCGGCGGCGCGTCCAAAATATAGATATTTTTCATTTTTGTAGCCAATCATCGAATCGAGCGTATTAACCGCCTTATACGCCAGCGCCAGTGGCAGTCCCCCGACGGCAAAATAAAACAGCGGGGCTATTACGGCGTCTGAGGTATTTTCCGCGGCCGTCTCTATGGCGGCCCTCGCTATGCCTTCGCGCGTGAGTGGTTTCGTGTCTCTTCCCACAATCAGAGACAGCGCCGCCCTTGCCCCCTCGTCATCTGAGTCTTTGAGCCTGTCTCTGACCAGTAATACCGATTTGATAAGCCCGTTATGCGCCAGCACCAATGAGCCTATTATGCCTATTGTCAAATCATAGAGGGAAATCGTATTAAACAGCATATACCGCCTAAGGGGCAACAGAAGTATTTCGGTAAACAGATACGCTGCCCCATATGTGAGGCCGATGGTGATGGCGGCGGTAGCCGCTCCGGTGATTAAATTGTAAAGCGGCGGCCTTGCCGGATTTCTAAGGCATCTGTCAAAAAACTCAATCAACCTGCCTATGTATCTTACAGGATGGGGAAACCACACGGGGTCGCCAACGCATATATCCACGGCGAATGCCGTCAGGAGTTGGACAGGTATGCCGGTCAAAAAAAACATTTGTTATATTATCATATTATATCACCATAATATGGAAGAGGATTAATGCAAGAGCTTTTTAATAAACTTATCTGCGCTCTTCATTTCTTCTTTGACAACATTCACATTATTAAGCAACCCCCTATAATAACCGGCAATATGCAGGCTATCGTAGAGACTCCCAAACTCTCTGAGAAGTTTACCATTATTGACGTCAAGGTGTTTTTGCAGGGCGGCTCTATAGCCATCCACAGACTTAGGCAGTTGTTTAGCCGTGACCCCGCGCTTTATCAGGGCTTCGTTAATGGCTTCCAGTATGGCAAGATAAACCGTCCCAAAGGCCTCACGAACCGGCTTTCTATCAAGGTACAAGTCGTCTTCAATGGAAGCGGCTTTCAACAGCTCCCTGGCGTTTTCCATATAACGGACAGCCTCACCTTCTGCATGAGTCTTAGGCATGCTTCATCATCTCCATACCTAATTGTAAGCCTTTCAGGCAATCCGTGTCAACGCCAACGCACTGTAAAATTGCTCTCCATAAAACACACACGTGGGTAACCTGGCAACTAACGCAAAAAATGCCCTACCGTGACGGCAATGCCCTTTTTGAGGTCAAACTCAGGGTGCCAGTTGAGCGTCTTTGCCGCCTTTGAGTTATCAAGACAGCTTCGCCTGAGGTCTCCGGCGCGGGCGGGGCCTTTATGTGGGTTGTCAAATTTGACGTCTTTGGCAATTCCTCTTTCTCTAAGTGACTCGAGGATTGTTCTGTAGAGCTGTACTGTGCTGGTCTCAACGCCTGAGCCTATGTTAATAATCTCTGAATCACCGGCAGTGAGGGCCAGAGTGTTTGCCCTTACTATATCTTTCACGCAGCAATAATCGCGTGTCATACCGTCGGGCTGCTCCTCGTAATGGTATATCGTGGGAAGCCCCCCGGATATAACCTTTTCCATAAATATCGACACTACCCCAGCCTCGGCGTGAGGCACCTGG
>JADFXO010000403.1 GCA_015233485.1 Nitrospirota bacterium | reverse complement strand
TCATTTTGCAACTGGCTCTTCTGTTAATCAAATCTTTTACTTCTATAGAACGAATTTTGGTATCAAGCGTCATGGGATTGGGTTAGCGCATGACAGCGGCGGGAACTGTATCGGATTTAGAAATATTTAATAAATATTCAACTTAGAGATTGACAAATCAGGATTTCATTATGTATCATCATACAGGGTCGGGTCAGCCCGTTGCGGTGCCGTGTGCTGCGGGGCCTATATACAGCAGCGATGCCTGTATGATATGATTAGTAATAGTGGAGATCACTACATGGTGAGAAGATATGTTTAATCCTAAACAGACGCTCTCTGGAGCTATAGTGTTTGCATCGGTGTTTTTGGGAAGTTTTATGGGTGCCGCCATAGCCCTTGTTACAACGCCAAAATCGGTGGTCGGCGGACTTCAGGACAAGTTAAAGAACACCATTGGTGCATTGGAAGAGAATGTCAGCGATCAGGTTGACACCGCTACTATAATGGTGATCGAAAATACCACAAGGCTCGTCGCTAAAACACAAAACAGCATAGAAAAGGCAACATCCATCGTCGATACGATTAAAGACAAATTTCTGCCCATGCTAAAAAAAAAGTAGTCTGGCTGTCAGGCCGGCAAGCGGTATTGCTTAACTAAATATCAGGCTGCCAATAATGTGTAAACATGCTCCCTGTTACAAGAAAAAACCTGTGACCGTCCTCTGTCGGCAGAGGCAAGAGCCGCCCTAATACAAACAAGAAGATAAAACCTATGCCCAACAGCACGGTAAGTGCGCGCAACAAAACAACCTTTACAACTAATTGATGTTTGGAGAGATTTTATAATTCCACTCCCCATGGAATTCGTTACGAACGATAAGAACACGAGCGAATTCTTCATCGGTTATTTTGATACCGGCAGGATATTGGT
This sequence comes from Nitrospirota bacterium, assembly GCA_015233485.1. Lineage (GTDB taxonomy): Bacteria > Nitrospirota > Thermodesulfovibrionia > Thermodesulfovibrionales > Magnetobacteriaceae > Magnetominusculus. The sequence goes on along the minus strand of JADFXO010000403.1, from coordinate 2,907 downwards.
CGGTATCAAGTTCCGCCTTAACTCTAAGACCCGTTGATGTCTTGGTGGCAGCAATCAGATTTACGATTACCTCGTGACTTACCAATGGCTGCCCGCGCCAGTTCATACTAATATACGAGAACATCCGATGTTCGATTTTGTTCCATTTGCTTGTTCCCGGCGGCAGATGGCATACGGTGATTGGTATGCCGAGTTCGTTTGCGAGTCGCTGAAGTTCAACTTTCCACAGGCGCACACGACTACCGTTACTGCCGCCACCATCAGTAGTGATCATCAGTTCTTTGGCCGCCGGATAGGTTTTGCTTCCCATCGCGCGCCACCACCGCCTGATCGTCTCTACCGCAAAACTGGCAGTATCGTGATCGGTACCCACCCCCACCCATCCTTCGTTTCGTCCAATATCATAGACACCGTAAGGATTGGCTCTTCCAAGTTGTGAATCAACGAAATCATGAACCTTAACTTTTTCCGGTGTTCCTTGAGGTCGACATGTGCGACCATTGTTACGAAACTCACCGATCAATTCCTTCTTCTTGGTGTCCACCGAAATAACCGGATCACCTTGTGCCAGCCGTTTGCTCACTTCCATGCTGATATAGGCAAACTGCTTATCACGATCTTCGTGCTGTGCACCCTCCAAAGTCTTCATGTTTCCTTGCAGGCTGTAATCCAATTCGTGTAGCAGTGCCGCCACCATACGGTGGCTCGTGGCATGTCCTTGTCGCTTTAATTCCTCAGCCAGAGTTCGGGTGCTTTTACATGTACAGCGTAGCGGCGATTCAGGGTCACCTCGCGTTGTAGGCTCAACTAACTTCTCTAAGTCAAACAAGAGTGTTTTATCCTGGGTTACCGCTTTTTTCCTCCCGCCTCCAAGCTTGCGAATCCGCTGCATCTCAGCCTCTGCCGTGCACTCTCTATTTGCAAGATTCTTTAGTCCTGCATGAATCACAGGTCGAGTTACGCCGGTCGCCCGCGATACTGCCGATACCCCTCCATAGCCAAGCAACTGTGCTTCAGCCGCCAAAAAAATACGCTTCTGACGCTCGTTCAGCATCCAAGCAATCAACTCATACCGTTTCGCAATAGCTGATTCGTCTGTCATTCATACAGTATACCACTTTTAGCTATCAGTTGTAAATGTTATTTTGTTACGAACCCTAAGGTCAGAATAAGTGGGTGTTACGACGGGCAGTATTAAGGTGACTAAAAGGCATATACTAATCTCAATAAAGCCGGAATATGCAAATAAAATATTTGATGGGACGAAGACAGTTGAGTTAAGGCGTAAATTCCCAAAACTTGAAAGAAGATGTTTAGCGTTTGTCTATGCCACTGCTCCCGTGAAGGCATTAATCGGAGTCTGTCAAATTGACAAAGTTATAAGTGCACCACCGCAAGGCATGTGGTGGAAATTTGGCAAACAAACAGGGATAACATACGATAAATATACTGAATATTTCTCTGGAGCTTTAACGGCTTATGGGATATTCTTTTCCGCGACAACCTTATTTCCTGAACCAATTCCACTTCACGAGGTATGGTTAGGGGTTACGGCTCCTCAGAGTTATAGATATATAAATAGCAATTTACTCCGTGAGACATCATAATGCCCCATACTTCGCTATACTCTCCAAGATAGTCTGAATATCCTCTTCAGTGAGTTTAAAAAACGGCCTCGCGGTGATATCCATCTTTCTTGAAAAAGCCTTCACATTGGCGGTACCGATTAGTTTTTTCCTTTTGAGTACCTTGCCTGATTTGCCTTTAGTGGTAAATATCCTGCGCGTGTGGGCCTTGACAGCGACCGACCCTTTAAATCCGAACTGCTGTACCGCGGCGTATCTTTTGTTTGTAGTGACGGCGGCGTAATTTCTACCGCTTTGGGCTTGAATGCTTGAGAGAAGGCCGCGCTTGCGTTGCAACATCAATCCGGTATAGCCTTTTTTCGCTCGGTCGGCAAGTGTTGAGGGCTTTAAGGCATCCCATTTAGGACGTCCCTCTTCGGCAAAATTCTTTTGTACAGAACGCATTAAATCATCTGAAAGCGTGGCCATTAAGGGTGATAGGTTAGACATTCGGCTATGGAGCGCCAGAAGTGTAGCTTTTATATTATCATCTTTTATTTCGATTCTTATCATATTATGTTATAATTTAGTAAAGGCTTCGGAAACACGGTGAAACTCCCAGCCGTAGGACGTTCTGCAAGGAACGGTTCGCGTGTGGGTGACGGGGAGCCCCACCCGGAGCTTTTATAAAATTTCATTTCGAATTACCTTTCCTTTTTTCATTTCACTCTTGACGTCGGATTCATTTGTACGCCTGAAAGACGTCAAGTACAGCTCTGACTTGTCACTCGTAGCTTTAACAACGGCGAAATACCACTGATTGCCGCGATTTATGAATACCAGTATCTGCCCGTTTTTTTCTATGATAAGTTGAGCGTCAGCAATAATATCCGGCAGTTGTTGGTACTCCTCCTCAGTCAATTCAGGGTGATTTGCTTTATTTTTGGCAAGGCTCTCATCGGACAACAGCACAACCTGGCTTGTCGCGCCTATGCTATTTTTGTACTCCTCTGAAAGAACGGCCACAGGGAAACTGCCTTTTGTCATACCATCGTAAAAGGCGTTGAAATCCTGCCCCGTCAGGCCGCCGTCGACATAGAGCTTAGCAATGTCGTAAGGGTATTGGTCTAAGTCGGGCTGCCACGCATCTTTCCCTGGATTATAATCCCAGCCGTAGTCAGGCTGAACATTGCGATAAGGAGAATCCTTTGTCTCTGCCTGAAGCCCCTCTTCTTTCATATCCTTGGAGCTTAGACCAAAGACGGTGCATCGGCATCGGAAACCGTTTGGGGGAAAGTGTGTGTCCCAGAAGGGATCGTCGTAGCGGAATACCTTGCCGTTG
>JADFXO010000402.1 GCA_015233485.1 Nitrospirota bacterium | reverse complement strand
CCATTCAGGAAAAGTATAAATAAGCGTTTTCCTTGAAACTATATTAAATCGCTTAACGCTCTCCACCAATTTTTCAGATGTAATGGCTATTTGAAATCCGCAATTGTTTCTCCATTTTGCACGACATATATTTCCTTCAAATTGCATCTGGTCAACAAATTTCTGAAGATGTGATTTATCGTATTTGGCAGTATTTAAGTTGAGTTGATTATTAAAAATACATCCATCGGCAGCTATAAATCCAGCCCAATAGAATGATTCTATTGTATCAAGTGAGAAGAAATTTTCATTACAAGTATATTTCATATAACTCCTTGATTTTGCTATATAATTTGTCTCTCACGAAGGTGCCGGAGCCTTATAAATGCTGGTGCTACTGCTGTAGTTCTGAAAGTACCCAAACCACGAGGCCCAGGCTTGAGATTAGCCTTAATAAACTTGAGTTTTTCACGATATACTGTTAATTGTGTTGTATATTGCGAGTTTAAAATTTCACTTACTGCTGGTGGCTGGAAACTGATGCCATTGTCTGTAATGACGAACTCACGTCCCTTTTCAATCAAAGCTTGTGCCGCCAGGGCAAGCAAATTGGCACCCTGCAGTATTATGTCTGCAAATATGCCAAACGTTGCTGGGTCTGCGAATGTATAGGATGTGAAATGTGGGGTTGAGTTGAAATCACTCAGGCTGCTAATGAGAAAACAAGTCATCTCATCATCGCTAAAAATATTGCATGGCTGATCTACAAAACCGCCCATGCCATCGGGAACTTTGCGTGTTCCGTTATTCTTAAGTCTACGTCTTAATATTTTTAGCAAAACGTCAATACCATCACACTCTTCTTTGGTAAATTTAAAAGTGATGTCATCTCCAGGCGTGTACTCTGGATCTGTCATATTTTCAAAAGAGGCAGAGCTGGTCACTAAAAAAGAAAACGAAGTTGTTATAGTATCATTTCCAATTTGAGCTACCCAGGTATCAACTGCATACCCATCAGGAAAATTTTCTGGGATTGAGTAGGTTAACTTGTAAATTCCCGGGTCTTGAAATAAAGAAACGCCCCTATTCGATGCAGTTTGTCTAACCACATTGTTATAATCAGTTATTGTTACTTTGGGTGTAGTATCAGAGTTGATTGGATCACCAAACTGATCTACAAACTTAACAAAAAGATCTATGTTTCTTCCTCCAAAACCTACTCTATTTGACAAGTTAACCTCCCAATTACTCTTTTATCTTCATCACCGTTACGCCGTTTTTAGTTCGGCTGGCAACGCGCATGCCTCCATCTTCTTTAACTTTTTCCGGCAATGAATCTTGTGCCTCGACATCTGATTTGCTTTCAATAACTACACCACACTCCTTTTTGTGTGCTACCAATTCTTCTGATTTTACTTCTGCCATTTCAATTTTGGCGGCATAACTTTCGGTTTCTACCCTACCAACCTTGATCGGCTCTTTTGTCCCAACTACTTTAGTAACAGCTTCTATCTTTTTGCTATCAGGAACAACTACTGCAAAAGGTTGGGCTGGCACCGGAATTGCTATTTCTACTACCTTGCCCATGGGTCTGATCCAGTTTTAGCAGGTTCAGGTTTTTGAACAGGCACTTCTTCCACAACGTCCTCTTTTGCTTTAATAGTAACACCACCTACATTATCTTTGGTCGGCGCGGCTATTGAAGCGTCAATGCCATAATCTGCAAAATCAAAACCCTTATCGTCAGTTACTTCCTCAGTATTCTTTTGTTCAATTACAATAGATGAATGAGTCTTAACTGCCTTAATTGGTTCATTTGATTGCTGTATTTTTCTAATCTGCGTCTTTAGATCGGGAGCCTTTTTGGGTACTATTTTTAATACTGGATTTTGTCCAGATAGCCGTTTTGATAGGGCTCCACACTTTATAGAGTTATTTACCTGATCCTCTGTAATGTATGGATTATACTTATATACATTAATAGTACCACCTGCCGGAACCTTAACCCCCAAATCGCTAACAGAAACATCGCTGCCAGTGTTATTTAGCAACCATAGCTCTTTATTTACTTTCGGCTTCATGTCTTTCTCCTTATTTCTCTGCTACATCTTTGATAATCTTAACATTAATGGCCTGCGGACCTTTATCATTTTGTCCTATTTCGTATTCAACTATCTGGTCAGGCTTTAACACTTTAAAATTATCCATTAAAATATTCTTCCAATATACAAACAAATCTTTTTCGCCTGAATCTGGGGCTATAAATCCAAATCCTGTTTTTGCTGAAAACCAAATAACCTTACCAGTACAACGCTTGCCTTCTTTAATCTCACTCATATTACTTCTCCTTATGCTTAATTCCACCAATAATTAGGTGGTTTTTAACTGCTCTATTTCATCTTTTGTCATAATTTTATCGCCTTTGGAAAGATTATGTCTTAACCAAAGAGGTTGCATATTTGTATAATGACAAGCTTTGCAAAACTGTTCTGTATCGGTTAAATCAAAGCTTGAAAGTGGTATTATGTGATCTATATGCCAATTGGTTCCGTAATTATCCCAAGTCATTTCTTTGCCTGAAATGGTGCATTTATAAAACATGGATTCTATAATCGTTTTTAAATCTTCAACGGAGCACCCAAGATTTTTAATTGCCGAACCGCATTTCCAATTTCCACGAATTGCAGAACCTATTCGTCTGCGCAAATTTAATGCCAATCGGTATTGTGGGTCAAAATGATATCTTTTTTTCCAATGTTCGAATATTTGTTTTTTATGAGTATTGTATCTGTCAAAACTTCGCTTTTTTGTAATTTCTTTGTTTTTTATATACCACGCTTTGCTTTGACTCTTATGTTTTTCCTTGTTCTTTTTTACATACTCTTTGTTGTATTCACTCTTTTCTTTGACATGATCTTTTTGGTATTTTGCGGAAGCTTTGGAATTGCACTCATTACAATACGAATTTGGATAGTATTTGCCGTTCTTGGCCTTTTTAAGACAAAACTCGTCCATAGACTTAGACCGTCCACATCCATATTTTCCAGTACAAGTTTTAAAATCCATAATACCTCGACCCACCGATAGTTACAATCTCATCATATATTGTTGGAAATATTAGTAGAAGTTGTTAGAATTTAAACAGATATATAGAATGCCTTAAGCCCAAGCCTCAACGCGAATGTTGGCTGGACCACCCGCCGATATTCTAAAATAAACCTTGCATTGGTGTCTATTGTCAAAAGATAATCCAGCAGATGCCAAGCTTGGGTCTAAATCACCATGTATATTGGTGCCATCAAATGAATATTGTACAACATTCCCCTTAGCAGCCTCATTTAATAGCAAAATACCTGCTGAAATAAAGTCCCAGCTGACAACACAGTCTGCAAAGTTACCAGTCGCAACCGTAACTCTGTCAAAAAAATTAGGTCTTTTTGGTTGGTTGTTTCATGTTATTCTCCAGTTTATTTCTTTAATGATTTTAGCGTAGCCATCCAGTCATATATAGTATTCCAGTTTTCATTAAATCGCCGGGTTTGCGCTTCTGGATGCAATAACCCTATTTCTGTTGGCATAGAATGATTGACACTTATGCCAAAGTTACAACTTACATTATAATGGTCTAACTTGTTTATTTTGCGCCACTCTTCACTCATATATAAGAACGTTTCGCTTACTATAAAGCGTCTATGTGTTGGGTCTTGAAAGCCACGATTGCTTCTTGCGCATGGTGTTATAATCGTAATAATACCATCTGGTTTCAAAATTCGATAGCATTCATCAAAAAAGGCAAACAGTGTATCTTTTTCTACGCCATTATGTTGTATATATCCCATTT
>JADFXO010000401.1 GCA_015233485.1 Nitrospirota bacterium | reverse complement strand
CAAGTGGGGATTTATCGAAATAACTGACCCGTGGGACGCTATGAACACTATAAGGAAGGCACTGACACAGGGTGTCCTATTTGAAGACGTGAAGGAGAGTATCTGACAATGGATAAAAAAGATAGCGCCTCGAATATAGACAGCGTAAAGCATAAAGATAAGCGTAAAAATATCCCTACAGAAGAATTACGTGATTTTGTAAAAGAGGATGAGAAATCTCCGAAGACTATTCTTTATCCCCGTGACCCGTCTCTTGATCCTCAACTGGTATGGAAGGGCAAGGATGAGCAGGACAGAAAGGATTTATCAGTTCCTTGTGTCCCTATCTATATACAAGAAAAGATACACCCACAGGCTATTGTTGAGGATTTAAAATCCTACGCTGCCAAAAGGCCAGAAGAAAATCCTCTGCTTTTCTCCTCAGACTTCAACGGTATCAAATTTGAAGACATGATTGAGTTTTATCAGCATGAGCAAAATTGGTCTAATCGAATGATACTTGGTGATTCCCTTCAGGTGATGACATCCCTTGCCGAGAAAGAGGGGCTTAAAGGCAAAGTGCAGATGATATACTTAGACCCTCCGTATGGTATAAAGTTTGGTTCGAACTGGCAGGTAAGCACAAGGAAGCGGGAAGTGAAGGACGGCAAGGCAGAGGATGTAACCAGACAACCGGAACAGGTACAGGCGTTTCGTGATACGTGGGTACTTGGGATACATTCGTACCTTACGTATCTGAGGGACAGGCTTGTGGTCGCAAGGGAATTACTGACAGAAACGGGGTCATGTTTTGCCCAGATAGGGGATGAGAATGTGCATCTCGTCAGATGTTTAATGGATGAGGTTTTTGGTAGTGAAAACTTCTGCGGATTAATATACTTTAGAAAAACTGGCGGTTTAAGAAGCAATTTTCTTGCTTCAGTAGGAGATTATATTATTTGGTATGCAAAAAAAATTGAACACGTTAAATATAGGCAATTATATGTAAGGAAAAAACCTGGAGAATCAGGTGCTACTCAATTCAAATATATATTAGGCGAAAATAACGTAATTCGAGAACTCTCCACAAATGAATTAGCCCAAACTTCTGAAGATGTATTAGTAAGCCACGACAATTTCACATCGCAGGGAAACACCGTTATAGAATATAAATTTAAAGGGAAGATTTATAAGAGCAATTTCAAACCACCCCCGAAAAGTATAGATAAACTAGTTATTGCAAATAGAATAATATCTCTTGGAAATACCCTGAGATATGTAAGAATGCTAAAAGACTTCCCGTATTTTGAGATAAATCAATCATGGGACGATCTATCAATCAGCGGGTTCTCAGACAAAAAAATATACGTTGTTCAAACTTCACCGGACTCAATTCAACGCTGCCTCCTCATGACCACCGACCCCGGTGACCTTGTCCTTGACCCCACATGTGGAAGCGGTACTACGGCATATGTGGCTGAACAATGGGGACGCCGTTGGATTACCATAGACACATCCCGCGTAGCCCTTGCCCTTGCGCGTACACGCCTTATGTCCGCCCGTTATCCTTTCTACTATCTTGCCGATACAACAGAAGGAATCAAAAAAGAAGCCGAAATTACAGGGAAAGGTTTATCATTGGAAACGCCGCAAACCGATGGCGACATCAAAAAGGGATTCGTTTACAAGCGCGTCCCCCATATCACACTAAAATCAATCGCTAATAATCCTGATATTAAAGAGGGTATGTCCCGTGAGGAAATAGACGCCGCTATATCGCGACATGCCGAAATGGAAGTTCTTTATGACCAGCCGTATGAGGATAAGAAACGCATTCGCGTTGCCGGCCCCTTTACAGTCGAAAGCCTTTCACCACACCGCATAGTCAATACCGAAGATGAATATCCAGCCTCTGAAACAATCGGACGTAGGTCTGACAGTAATGGACAGTTCGCAACTTTGATTATTGATAACCTGAAGAAAGCCGGAGTGCAAAATACGAAAGTACAGGAACGCCTCAAGTTTGACCATCTTGAACCATTCGCCGGGGTTTGGATACATGCTTCAGGGGAATACACTGAGAATGACAAAAGCAAGCGTGCTGCCGTAACCATTGGGCCGGAACATGGCACTGTGGGGCCGGAGCTGGTGAAAGAAGCAGCAAAGGAAGCCGTTCAGGGTATTGGTTTTGATTTGCTCATAGTGTGCGGCTTTGCCTTTGACCCGCATGTTTCTGAGGAAATAAAGAGATATGGCGACTTAACCATTCTCCCCGCACGAATGAACCCGGACATGACAATAGGAGATGAGCTACTTAAAAAGACAGGGAAAGGGAATCTCTTTATGGTTTTCGGCGAACCTGATATGGATATTAAAAATGAGAATGAAAAGATTACAGTTAAGATAAATGGGTTAGACATCTATGACCCGACAACCGGAGAGATACGCAGTAACTCCACAGATGATATTGCATGTTGGTTTATTGATACAAACTACAACGGAGAGAGCTTCTTTGTACGTCATGCCTACTTTACAGGTGCGGATAAGCCATATGAGAAACTTAAAAAAGCGCTCCGTGCAGAGATAGACGAAGCCGCATGGTCAAGTATCTACTCAACTGAAAGCCGCCCGTTTGACAAGCCAGAGACAGGTAAGATTGCCGTAAAGGTAATAAACCATTATGGTGATGAAGTATTAAAGGTTTATGCTATTTCATGACGGAATGAGCGCCACTGGTTAAAGCCGCTGGCCGCCGTGTACATAATGTGATTTACACAACACCTGCAACATTCATAGGAGTACAAGATCAGGTAGGCCAGTATGCTGGTTGAAATCCACGTGTAAATTTTATATTTGCATATCATAAAAATTGCATTTATGGTATAATGTAAGCAGGATATAGGGCTTAGCAGTCTTGGCGTACAGTGAGCTTGATATGCCTGATGTGTTATAAGGAGGTGATTAAGATGGCACGAAACAATCTTTTTGGAGAATTTTTTAAGAGTAGGCGACTATCTTTAGGTAAAACCCTTAGGCAATTCTGCATTGATTGTCGCTTAGATGCCCTAAATATCAGCAAAATGGAGAGAGGGATGTTTCCACCACCTACTTCACATGATAAATTAGAAGAGTATGCAAAACTCCTAAGAATCGAAGAGGGTTCAAGCGAATGGTATGAGTTTTTTGACCTTGCTCAGAAATCTGCTGAACATATAGCCGCTGAATTTTGTCTGGATGAAGATACAGCAGGGAAATTGCCGATATTTTTTAGGACAATAACCGGACAAAGGTTAACTGAAGGACAATTAGATAAGTTGGCAGAAACATTGCAGGACGCATAATTAATGACTTTGCCACTCAAAGCTCCTGTTCTTTCATATAAAGACATCGGTGAGTTAGCTGAAACGTTTTTGTCGCATTACAATAATAATGAAACACTGCCTGTTCCAATTGATAATATAATTGAAACACATTTTGATATTGACATAGTTCCTTTCCCCAACTTGTTACGCAATTATGGTATAGATGGTTTTATTAATAGCGAACTGAATACGATTTACATAGATTTGTATATTTTTGACAATATTCCAAATAGATACAGGTTTACATTATCTCACGAAATTGGTCATTTAATCCTTCATAAAGAGTTTATGAAAGAAATAAGGCCGTTAAGTATCAAGGATTGGAAAGAAAAACTATGCTCAATTGATGATGCGGAATATTCATGGTTTGAGTGGCAAGCAAATACTTTTGCAGGTATGATATTAGTGCCTATGAAATATTTAAAAGATGATTTCGATAGATATATAGTTAAATATTCTAAAAAAATAGGAGAAGTAAAAAAGAAAAATATTCCATTTGATATATTCAGAGAT
>JADFXO010000400.1 GCA_015233485.1 Nitrospirota bacterium | reverse complement strand
CCGGATATAAAACCATCGCCGATATTGGCAAAGAACGTATTCGGCGGGTAATTAAAAAACTCAATGAAGAACAAGAAGGCAAACTCGATTTAGACGGCGCATCGGCGCAAGAGCGCGGCTTCAAAGTCCTCAAGCTCGATAAGTCCAATTTCAAACAATGGCAGAAACTATCGCCGGACGCAGAGCCAGTACAAATCGAAAAACAACTTTTTGACCATATCAAAAATATTGACCACAAGGCAACGCCGGAAGATTTACTGTTTGAAATCCTCATCAAGGCAGGGTTTATGCCTGCTGAAAAAGTGCAAACCATCACGCTTGCAGACATACCGGTGTTCTCCATTGCTGAGGGCGGCCTGCTTATATGCCTTGCCGAGAAAATCACAAAGGAACTGATTAACTCCGTTGCAGAGGACAAACGCGTTCAGCGGTTTATCTGCTTAGATAAAGCCTTTGGGGGCAATGACCAGCTCAAGGCCAACGCCGTGCAGACATTTAATGCCCGCAACATGGGTAACGAGGAACATAACCAGATACTATTCAGGACGGTGTAAGGGGGAGAATATGAAAGATAAAAACCTGCCAGCTGTTTCATCAAATAGTTTTCTTTTGTATGTAACGGAAGGAGGGAAAGTCCGCATTGAAGTGAAAATGCAGGATGAGACCGTTTGGTTGACACAGGAGCAGATGGCACAGCTGTTTGACAAGTCAAAATCCACCATCAACGAGCATATTAAAAATATCTATGCTGAGAAGGAACTGTCAGAAGAACAGACGATGAGAAAATTCGGAATTTCCGAATTATCTACCAAGCCGACCAATTTTTACAACCTCGACATGATTATTTCAGTGGGATACCGTGTCAACAGCCTTCGCGGTACTCAGTTTCGCATTTGGGCTACACAGCGGCTGCGCGAGTATATCATAAAGGGCTTTACTATGGATGACGAACGTCTGAAACAAGCGGGCGGCGGCAACTATTTTGACGAACTGCTTGCCCGTATCCGCGACATTCGCTCATCGGAAAAGATTTTTTATCGCAAGGTTATGGATATTTACGCAACCAGCATTGATTATTCTCCAAACGCTGAGTTATCGAAAGAGTTTTTTAAGGTCATCCAGAACAAAATGCACTGGGCGGCTCATGGTCATACAGCCGCAGAGGTCATTGAGAAGCGCGCCAACTCGACCCTGCCTAACATGGGGCTTACCTCATGGCATGGCGATAAACCGAGAAAAGATGATGTTGTAATAGCCAAGAACTATTTAAACGAAAAAGAACTAAATCTGCTCAACCGTATCGTTACCGCCTATCTTGAATTCGCAGAGCTTCAGGCGATAGAACATAAGCCCATGTATATGAAAGACTGGATAGCTAAACTTGATGATTTTCTAAAACTCAGCGACAGGGAACTTTTGACTTATGCCGGAAAAATCAGCCGCGATAATGCCGTTGCAAAGGCTCTTGCCGAATATGAAAAATTCCTGCAAGCGCATTTAAATGAACCTTCCCCTGTAGAGCGGCATTTCAACGAAGCGATACAGGAGGTAAAACACATTGAAAAGGCAGTAAAGAAGGGCGGGGCGGGAAAGAAAAATGAAACTGAAATTTGATTCCGGCCTTGAATATCAGCTTGAGGCCATAAAAAGCGTAACCGGCCTGTTTGAAGGACTGCCGCGGCAGCAGGGCGGACTATCAATACAATTGAGTACAAAAATACTTGATACCGAATATAACGAGCCGGGCATTGGCAACAACCTGATACTCTCCCACGAACAGCTTTTGAAAAATCTGCATGTCGTTCAATCCGGCAACCATGTGCCGAAGTCACGCTCATTGTTTGAAACGGAGAATTACTCCTTCCCCAACTTCTCAGTGGAGATGGAAACCGGCACAGGGAAGACCTATGTCTATCTGCGTACTATCTTTGAGCTAAACAAGCTCTACGGCTTTAAGAAATTCATTATCGTTGTGCCGTCGGTAGCAGTCCGTGAGGGTGTTACCAGCTCTATAAAACTTATGAAGGAGCATTTCAAGGGGCTTTATGACAATGTGGCGTTTGACGATTTTGTATATAAATCAAAGGATTTAAGCCGTGTCCGGCAGTTCGCAGTCAATAATGAAGTGCAGATAATGGTAATCAACATTCAGGCGTTTCAGAAAGACGCGGATAAGACCGGCAACGTGATTCATCAGGAGCAGGACAGAATGTCAGGCCGCCGCCCTATTGAATTTGTGCAGGATACAAACCCGATACTGATTATTGACGAGCCTCAGAGCGTTGACAATACAGAGAAGTCTCAAAAGGCAATCAGCAACTTAAACCCGCTATTTGTCCTGCGCTATTCGGCTACACATACCAACCCGTATAACCTCTTGTATCAGCTTGACCCTATACGAGCCTATGATATGCGGATTGTGAAGCAGATAGAGGTGGTGGACGCCACTGGTGGGAAGGACTTTAATCAGACAATGGTGAGGCTGGACGAGGTAGGCTACTGGCCGAAAACGGCAAAGACACCGCAGGCAAAAGTTACCATCTTTGAAGATACGCCAAACGGCCCGCGTGAAAAGCATATAAAGGTAAAGCACGGCATAGATTTGGCGCAGCAGACCAACAGGCCGGATTACGAAGGGTATCTCATCGTCAATATCAACGCCAAACAGGGTAGTGAATACATTGAGTTTCAGAATAGCAAAGTAGTTGAACTTGGACAGGAGTTAGGCGGCATGAATGACGAACGGCTGAAAAGCCAGCTCCGCCAAACCATAGGGCAGCACTTTGAAAAAGAGAAACAGCTGAAGGGCAAGGGCATAAAAGTCCTTTCGCTCTTCTTCATAGACCATGTGAAAAGCTATCGCCATTATGACGATGAGGGCAACCGGCATAAAGGGAAACTTGCCCAATGGTTCGAAGAAATCTACACACAAATCGGCGATAAGTCTATGTATAAGGGATTGATACCCCATTGCGCGGACGCGGTGCATGACGGCTATTTTTCGGCGGACAAAAAGAAAGGCAAGGTTGTTGAAGAGCTGGATACTAAGGGCGGCACGGCAAAGGACGATGAAACATACGAGCTGATTATGAAAGACAAGGAACGCCTGTTGAACATTGAAGAGCCGCTGCGGTTTATTTTCAGCCATTCCGCCCTCAAAGAAGGCTGGGACAATCCTAATGTGTTTCAGATTTGCACTTTACGTGATATAGGAACAGAGACACAACGCCGCCAGACCATAGGCCGGGGGCTGCGCCTGCCGGTAAATCAGGATGGCGACAGGATATATGACGAGCAGGTGAACAGGCTTACGGTGATTGCCAATGAGTCATTTGAAAACTTTGCGCGTGGTTTGCAATCTGATATTGAACTTGCAATTGACCCAAGCGGCGGCTTCAAATTCGGACGTATTCCGCAGATTGCCTTTATCCCTCTGCTCAATGCCGCGGGGACGGACAAACTTTCACAGGATGAGTCAAAATCACTATGGGAGCATATACAACGGCAGGGTTTTATTGATATTAATGGTGATTTTACGCCGAATTTCAGGCCGGACAGCGCTGGATTTACTTTGAGTCTTCCCCCCGAGTTTGCGGGGATGGATGAGGCAGTCATTAGCCGGATGAAGAAATTCATGCCGCGAGATATTGTCAAAGACGCCCGCAAACGGCAAAAGGTTTCTTACAACAAACGGATTGACCTTAACCCTGACTTCAAGATTCTATGGGATAAAATCAAACAAAAAACCCGCTATTGCGTGGAGTTTAAGACAGAAGAGTTGATAAGCCGTGCTGTCGATAAAATCAAGAGAATGGCGGAAGTAAAGAAAGTGCAGATTGAGATTACAAAACGCGA